>JASLJO010000004.1 GCA_030152505.1 Solirubrobacterales bacterium
GAGTCAACGACACCGGAGCGCCTTGAATGGCAGTAGCGACCGCCTATATGGACAAGACCGACGAGCAGAAGGCCATCACCGAGATGGTGCGCCAGTTCGTCGACGAGCAGATCATCCCCAACGCCGAGAAGTACGACCACGAGGACTCCTTCCCGGAGCCGATCGTCGAGCAGATGAAAGAGCTCGGCCTGTTCGGGGTGACGATCCCCGAGGAGTACGGCGGCATGGGCCTCGACCTGACCACCTACGCGATGATCGTCGAAGAGCTCTCGCGCGGCTGGATCTCGATCTCCGGCGTCGTCAACACCCATTTCATCGGCTCCTACCTCTTGATGAAGTTCGGCACCGACGAGCAGAAAGACCACTTCCTGCCAAAGATGGCGACCGGCGAGGTCCGCGCCGCCTTCTCGCTCTCAGAGCCCGAGGTCGGCTCCGACGTCCAGGGAATCAAGTCGACGGCGAAGAAGGGCGACGACGGCGCCTGGGAGCTGAACGGGCAGAAGATGTGGGTCACCAACGGGCTCGGTTCGGATGTCGTCTTCGTCCTGATGAAGACCGACCCCAAGGCCGATCCTCCATATAAGGGGATGACCTGCTTCATCACCGAGAAGGAGCCCTGGAAGGAAGTCAACGAGGGCGACTACGCCGGCCTGACTGTCCCGCCGAAGATCAAGAAGATGGGCTACAAGGGCGTCGAGTCGACCGAGCTCGTCTACGACGGCTACAGGTGCCCGCCGGAGCGCGTGCTGGGCGGCGAGGAGGCCGGTGTCGGCCAGGGCTTCGTGCAGATGATGGACGCGCTCGAGGTCGGCCGGGTAAACGTCGCCGCCCGCGGCGTCGGCATCGCCCAGCGGGCGCTCGAGCTCGCCCTCCGCTACAGCCAGGAGCGCAAGACCTTCGGCAAGCCGATCGCCCAACACCAGGCGATCCAGTTCAAGCTCGCCGATATGGCGACCAAGATCGAGGCCGCCCGCCTCCTCACCCGCAAGGCCGCCCGGATGAAGGACGCGGGCGAGCGCTCCGACCTCGAGGCCGGGATGGCCAAGCTGCTCGCCTCGGAGACCGGCAAGGAGTGCGTCGAGGAGTGCTTTCGCATCCACGGCGGCTACGGCTATTCGAAGGAGTACGAGATCGAGCGCCTCTACCGCGACGCGCCGCTGCTTCTGATCGGTGAGGGGACGTCGGAGATCCAGCGCATGGTGATTGGCAAAAAGCTCCTCCAGAGGCACAAGATCTAGATGGGGACCATCTAGATCGATGGCATCGACCTCCGACCTGATCCGCACTGCGATCGAACGCTTTCAGGCGGAAGTCCCCGCTTTGCAGAAATTGAAGCTGGTCTTCGGCCTGGAGCTGAAAGGCAGGGGGGACGTCCAGCTCTACCGGGTGGAGCTGCCGGGGCCGACGATCAAGAAGGACCTGTCCCAGGACGAGCGGGTGCTGGTCCAGATCGACCGGCCCCAGTTCAACGAACTGGCCGAGAAGGGCACCCTGAAAAGCTACCGCCGTGCGGTTGAGACCGGCCACATCAAGGCGACCGGAGACTCCAACGTGAAGAAGCTCGTCGCTCAGGTGGTCGAACGCCAGGAGCAACGGGCGCGGCTGAAAAAAGCGCACTGAGCGCCCGGCCGGGTCGGTAAAAAGGCGGACTTTCGACAGAACCAGCCGCCGCCGTCGTATATATGGTGACTATGCGGGTTTTGGCTATGACGCGGCCCTTGAGGATCACGCTGAGCAAGTTCTCCTACGAAGCGCTTGCGCGAGGCGAGCCGCTGGGGCCGGACCAAGCACAGGGACGAATCGCGCGGACGATGCGCTTCTACCTGCACGAGGGGTACAGGGACCGGCCGGGTTGGTCGGTGCCCTCTGCTCTGCGGCGTGAGGAGCGGGCGGACGTCAAGTTGGACCTGAGCGTCGACGAGGACCTCCTACGTGCGTTCGAAGCCGAGGCCGACAGGCAGGACGTGACCCTCTCGCGCCTTGTCTCGCAGGCGATGATCTTCTACGCCGCGGAGTTCGACGCAGGCCGCATCACCCAGCGTGTTCTCGATGACCTGGGGGGCGGAGCGTGAACTCGCCGGGCGGTCGGCTTCAGGCGAAGGACGTTCCCACCACCGGTGCGGCACCCAACGCGGTCAGGTTCGTCCGCAGGCTGCGCCGCCCGCGATGATGGAGGCCGTGTACCGAGCTCTCGGTCTTGTTCAGCGTCGCGGCGATCTCCAATGGCGAGAGGCCGACGATGTGCCGCAGGACGAGCACCTCACGCTGATCGTCCGGTAGCCCTTCCAACGCTTCGCGCAATGCCCGGCTGCGGTCGATGCTCATCTGCTCTCGACCTGTATCGGCCGCCCGGACGTCCTCGGTCGGGATTGCCCGCCGCGCCCGCATGTGGTCCAGTGCCGCGTTGCGGGCGACCCGCAGGATCCAGGCGGTGAACGGGACCTCGCGCTGCTCGTATTTGCCGATCGTCTTGATCAGCTTGGCGAAGACGTTCTGGGTGATGTCTTCGGCCTCGTGCATATCGTGAACCACGCTGTTGACGTAGCGCTGCACATCGGGCGCGTAGCGGAGGTAGAGGAAGTGCAGCCCCTCGGGGTCGCCGGCCTTGGCATGCGTCACAGCGGCCTGAACCAGTCGACTATCGGACTCTTCGGCACCACCGCCGAGCCGCAATCTCTTGGCTGCGGCGCCGAGTGGGGCGCTGAAGCTCTGGTTCGACTGCGGTTGTCGACTGGTCACCTGCGTTCCTCCCAGTAGGTCTAGTCCCAAAACCCGAAATGGAACTAGCGAGTTTGCGATTGATTTTGCGAAATTGAGGTTGGAGCATTGTTGGCTTTTGGTCCATTGTCAATGCCAAATATTCGTCCAAATTTCAACCCTCGGCTCAAGTACCCAGAATTCACCGGATGAACTTAGGACTATTTGCTCGTGGAGGTGAAAATCCTGATCTCGTCACCAGTTCTTAGTACTGACGACAGGTATGAAACTTTTACTTGGCACATTTGCCCGCGCCGGGATCGAGGCTGTCGGGGGCCGCGATCTTGCCGCAGGGGTGCGTACAGCGCTTCGTCACTACGCCCGGCGTGAGGATTCCGTAGCAACGGGTGAACTCTTCGACCGCGCCTCCTTGGAGCGACTGGGACATGTCGGTACCGGCATCGAGCTGGTTCTCGATGCCGAGACGGAGGAGGCTCTCGAGCGCAGGGCGCGCGAATACGGCGGTACGGTCGAGCAGCTCGCCACCCACGCCGTGTTGGTCTATCTGGCCGATCGGGACGTTCAGCTGGGGGTCAGCTCGCGCTGACGGCTGCCCGCAAGCACTTCATCAACCGAGCGAACCACAACCGGCTCGCCACTGGCACGCAGTGAGTTCTCCAGCGCCTCCAAGCCGAGCACGACCTCGAGGCCGAGCCGTGCGTTGGACACCGGTTCCGTCCCCTCGAGGATCGCTGAGGCGAAGTCCTTGAGCTCGAGTCCCAGGGGCTCGGCCGGCTCGATCCGCGGTGCGACGATGTCGCCGGTGCGGTAGGTGAGTCGGTACTCGCCGAAGTTCGCGGGCGGCTCGGCAAAGTCCATTCCCCGGTCGAAGATCCGCACCGGGTCGTCAGCGGACGTGTCCTCGTACTGAGCCATCTGGCGGCTGCCGACGACGACCATCTGACGCATCTTGCGAGGCGCCAGCCACGAGACCTGGACGTTCGCCTGGGTCCCGCCCTCGAAACCCAGGGTCAGAAAGGCGGTCTCGTGGACGCCGTCCTGGTAGACGCTGCAGCCGTTGGCGGTCACTTCGATCAACGGCTTGTTCAACCAGTTCAGCAGGATCGAGAGATCGTGCGGTGCGAGGTCGAGGATCACACCGTCGCGTTGGTATTTGCCGAGGTTCATACGTGAGGAGGTGATGAAGTAGATGTCGCCCAGCACGCCGTTCTGAATCAGGTTGCGAACCTTGTTGACCGGCGGGCTGTAGAGGAAGGTGTGGCCGGGCATCAGCACCAGATCGAGCTCTTCGGCGAGCAACATCAGATCGGCAGCCTCGTCGGCCGTGCGGGCCAGGGGCTTCTCGACCAGAACATGCTTGCCGGCCTCGAGCGCCTTGCGTACGAGCTGGTGGTGAGTGTGTGGTGGGGTGGCGATCGCAACGGCTTCCAGACAGGGGTCTGCCAGAGCGAGGTCGAGGTCGCGCTCGTAGGGCACGCCGGGAGTGCGGCTGCGGAAGTCGTCGAGGCGTTGCTCGTCGCGCTCGCAGAGGCCGGCCAGGTTGAACTCGGGCCGCTCGGCCACGTTGCGGACGACGTTGGGTCCCCAGTACCCGTAGCCGACGACAAGGGTCTCGATCGCATGGTCGAGGTTCATCACAGGAGAAACGAGTCAGGGTGGGTGGACTTTGCGTTGCCAGGCAACGCAACGGGGGAAATTCGGAGGAAGGCTCAGCGAGGCGCGAGCGGTGCGATCGCAGTCTCCGGCGGCGGTCCGAAGGGGGGTTCGTCGCGGCCGAGGAGGGTGCGGATCGCGCTTCGGGCCGCGTTGCGGCGGTCCGTCGCCTCCTCGTCGCTTCCCGGCGCGAGGGCGCGCAATACGTGGCGGGCGACCACCGCACCGAGGTAGGCAGCTCGCCGCGGCCGGGTGAAGTGCTTGCGCGCGTACTGGTGCCGGGCGTAGGCGTCCTGGGCGACCATCTTCGGACGGACGCCGCCCTTGCCGGCATGGTGGACGATCGTCATCGCCGGCAGATGACGGATATCCCAGCCCGCTTCCTTGATCCGCAGGCAGAGGTCGGTCTCCTCGGAGTAGATGAAGATGCGCTCGTCGAGCAGACCGGCGCTGAGCAGCG
>JASLJO010000045.1 GCA_030152505.1 Solirubrobacterales bacterium
TGAAGACGCCCAGAAAGCCGTCTTCGAGCTGGCCGCGGCGCTCGACTCCTACATCCCGGAGCCGGTCCGCGAGCTCGACAAGCCGTTCCTGATGCCGATCGAGGACATCTTCTCGATCACCGGCCGCGGCACCGTCGCCACCGGCCGCGTCGAGCAGGGCATCGTCAACACCGGCGACGAGGTCGAGATCGTCGGCATCAAGGACACCACGACCACGGTAGTCACCGGGGTCGAGATGTTCCGCAAGCTGCTCGACCAGGGTCAGGCCGGCGACAACATCGGCGCGCTTCTGCGCGGTACGAAGCGCGAGGAGATCGAGCGCGGGCAGGTGCTCTGCAAGCCGGGTTCGATCACCCCGCACACCAAGTTCAAAGCGGAGGTCTACTGCTTGAAGAAGGAGGAGGGTGGCCGTCACACGCCGTTCTTCTCCGGCTACCGGCCTCAGTTCTACTTCCGCACGACCGACGTGACCGGGATCGCCAATCTCCCCGAGGGGACCGAGATGGTGATGCCGGGCGACAACGTCGAGATGACGATCGAGCTGATCCAGCCGATCGCGATGGACCAGGGCCTGCGCTTCGCCATCCGCGAGGGTGGCCGGACGGTTGGCTCGGGGGTCGTCGCAAACATCATCGAGTAGCCCAGCACCAGGGGCGGGGATTCGCCCGCCCCCGTCGCTTCCGCGGCGGGAAAACTAAAAAGACATACGACCTAGGGGCGGCGCCCCAGCACCAGGGGGCGGCGCCCTTTCCGCGCGGAAAGCCCGCGCAAGGAGAACAGAAAGCGAAGAACCGTGGCGACGATCGCGGCCCAGAAAATCCGGATCCGACTGAAGGCGTACGACCACGACGCCATAGATCGGGCTGCCCGCGAGATCGTCGAGACCGCGGAGCGCACCGGCGCCAGCGTCTCCGGCCCGGTGCCCCTTCCCACGGAGAAAAACGTCTACTGCGTGATCCGTTCCCCATTCAAGGACAAGGACTCGCGCGAGCACTTCGAGATCCGCACCCACAAGCGGTTGATCGACATCCTCCAGCCGTCGCCGAAAACGGTCGACTCCCTGCAGCGTCTCGACTCGCTGCCAGCCGGCGTCGACATCGAGATCCGCCTCTAGATATGCCTGCGATCCTCGGCAAGAAGCTCGGCATGACGCAGGTCTTCCGCGAGGACGGCACGGTCGTGCCGGTGACGGTGATCGAGGCCGGTCCGTGCAAGGTCACCGCGGTGCGCGACTCGGAGCGCGATGGCTACGCCGCCGTGCAGCTCGCCTTCGACGAGGTCAAGGAGGGCAAGCTGAGCAAGGCCGAGGTCGGCCACCTGAAGAAGGCCGGGGCGCCGCCGCTGCGCCACCTGGCCGAGTTCCGCGACGAGGACCTCGGTGCCGAGGAGGGCGAGGGCCCCAAGGTCGGCGACGACGTGACCGTGGCGGCCTTCGAGGCGGGTCAGCGGGTCAAGGTCTCCGGCATATCGATCGGCAAGGGCTTCCAGGGCGGGATCAAGCGCCACAACTTCAGCCGAGGGCCGGTCACCCACGGCTCGCACAACGTCAGGGCGCCCGGCTCGATCGGCGCCAGCGCCTTCCCCGGCCGCGTCTTCAAAGGCCAGCGGATGCCGGGCCAGATGGGCAACAAGCGGACGACCCAGCGCGGCCTCGAAGTCGCCGAGGTCGACGCCGACCGCAACCTGCTGCTGCTCAAGGGCTCCGTTCCCGGCGGCCGCAATGCGGTGCTGGAGGTGCGCACCGATGTCTAAAGCCGCCATCCTGGGCAAGACCACGAAAGCCGACCTGCCGAAGGAGCTCTTCGCCGAGCCCTTCCACCACTCGCTGGTGCACGAGGCGGCACGCGCCGACCTCGCCTCGCGTCGTCGTGGCACCGCCTCGACCCTGACCCGCGGCGAGGTCGCCTTCACGACGGCAAAGGCCTGGCGGCAGAAGGGCACCGGCCGCGCCCGCGCCGGCACCCTCGGCGTTCCCAACCGCTTTGGCGGCGGCGTCGCCTTCGGTCCCAAGCCGCGCCACTACACCGTCAAGGTCAACCGCAAGGCGCGCCGCAAGGCGATGCGGGCAGCGCTGTCGGTCCACGCCGAGCGCGGCAGCGTGGCCGTGCTCGACGCCGCCGCCTTCGAGACGCCCTCGACCAAGGACGCCGCGGCGGCGCTGGACAAATGGGGCGCGAAGCGGCCGACCCTGGTCGTCGTCTGCGCCGAGGAGACCGGCGCGCTGAAGAGCTTCCGCAACATTGCCCGGGTGAGCGTCATCGAGGTCGGCGCGATCGGCGTCGCCGACGTGATCGGCGCCGCCTCGCTGGTGCTCTCGGAGAAGGCGCTGGAGACGCTGAAGGGGAGGCTCGCCTGATGGACGCCCGCACCGTCATCGTCCGCCCGGTCGTCTCGGAGAAGAGCTACGCGCTGATCGCCGAGGGCAAGTACACCTTCCGTGTCAACGACCGTGCCCACAAGACGCAGATCGCCAAGGCCGTCGAAGAGATCTTCGACGTGGTCGTCGCCGAGGTGCGCACCTCCAAGGTGCGGCCGAAGCCGAAGCGGCGCGGTCTCGGCAAAGGCCGCACGCGTGGTTGGAAGAAAGCGATCGTCCAGCTGATGCCGGGCGAGCGGATCGAGCTGTTCGAAGGCGCCGAGACCGCGTAAAGGAAACATCGATGCCGAACCGCAAGACCAAACCGACCAGCCCCGGGCGCCGCTTCGCCACCTACCCGCTGCGTGAGCAGCTGACCGGCGGCGAGCCTGAGCGCAAGCTGACCGAGGGCCTGCGCAAGACCGGCGGACGTAACTCCAACGGTCGCGTCACCGCTCGCCATCGTGGCGGAGGCGCCAAGCGGCGCTACCGCAAGATCGACTTCAAGCGCCGCAAGGACGGTGTCCCGGCCAGGGTCGCCGCCATCGAGTACGACCCCAATCGCAGCTGCTACATCGCTCTGATCCACTACGCCGATGGCGAGAAGAGCTACATCCTCGCCCCGGCCGGCCTGAAAGCCGGCGATACGGTCCAGTCGGGCGAGGGTGCCGATGTCAAACCCGGTCACGCGATGGCACTGGCGGAGATGCCGACCGGTACGGTCGTGCACAACGTCGAGCTGACGGCGGGCCAGGGTGGAAAGATGGGCCGTGCCGCCGGCGCCGCGATCCAGCTGGTGGCGAAGGAGGGTGAGATGGTCACCCTGCGCCTGCCCTCCTCGGAGATGCGGATGGTGCGAGGTGAGTGCCGCGCCACGGTCGGCCAGCTGTCCAACGCCGAGCACCAGAACGTCAAGGTCGGCAAGGCCGGACGCAACCGGCACAAGGGCAAGCGACCGCAGACGCGCGGCGTGGCGATGAACCCGGTCGATCACCCCCACGGAGGTGGCGAGGCCCACCACACGCCTGGTGGGCACCCGGTGACCCCATGGGGCAAGCCGACGCTGGGCTACCGCACCCGCAAGAAGGGCAAGCAGTCCGACCGCTACATCGTGCGCGGCCGCCGCCGCGGGAAGAAGAAGAGGTAGGCCGACCATGGGACGCTCGACCAAAAAGGGGCCGTGGGTGGAAGCGGCGTTGATGAAGCGGATCTCGGCGAT
>JASLJO010000120.1 GCA_030152505.1 Solirubrobacterales bacterium
GGGCGCTGGGGGTCGCGCTCGACCTTCTGGCGCAGGTTGGAGATGTGGACGTCGCAGGCGCGCTCGTCGCCTTCGAACTCGGTCTGCCATAGCTCCTCCATGATCTGGGCGCGGCCGAAGACCTCGCCGGGGCGGCCGGCGAGCAGCCGCAGCAGCTGGAACTCGGAGCGGGTCAGGTTGACCGGGGCGCCGCGCACGGTGGCGACGTGGCGGACGAGGTCGATCGAGACCGGCCCCGATTCGATCTTCACCGCCTGCGCCAGCGGCGAGCGGTCGAGTTCGCGGCGGCGCAGCTGGGCGCGGACGCGGCCGAGCAGCTCGCGGACCGAGAAGGGCTTGGTGACGTAGTCGTCGGCGCCGACCTCGAGCCCGACCACCTTGTCGACCTCGGCGTCCTTGGCGGTGAGGACGATGATCGGGACGGCGCTGCGCGAGCGCACGTCGCGGCAGATGTCGAGGCCGCTCGGGCCGGGCATCATGATGTCGAGGATCAGCAGGTCGAAGGGGATGCCGTTGCCGAGCAGCTCGGCGGCCTCGTCGCCGTCGGCGGCGGCGGTGACCTCGAAGCCCTCCTGGGTCAGCGCGTAGCCGACCGAGTCGCGGACCGAGGGCTCGTCGTCGGCGATCAGGATGCGTCCACTGCTCATCGGGGGGTCTCCATCGTCAGGCCACCGGGGTCGGGCTCGGTTGGGCGACGGGCAGCCGGTCCCAGAACGTGCTGCCTTCGCCGAGGACAGAGTCGGCGCCGATCTGTCCGCCCATCACGTCGACCATGCGACGGGCGTCGGGCTGGGTTGAGCGACGGGAAGGCGGACCCAGAAGGTGCTGCCCTCGCCCTCGACGGAGTGGGCGCCGATCTCGCCGCCCATGACGCTGACCATGCGGCGGGCGATCGCCAGGCCGAGGCCGAAGCCCTCGCGCCTGCGCGACTCGTCGCGGCGGTAGAAGCGCTCGAAGACGCGCTCTATCTCCACCTCCGGAATACCAGGTCCCGTGTCGATCACCTCCAGCACCACCTCTTTCTCGCCGTCGCGGCGGCCGCGAACGGTAACGCGCCCGGGCAACGGCGTGTGCTTGAAGGCATTGGTGAGCAAGCCGACCATCACCTGCCGCAGCAGCGTCGGGTCGCCGCTGGCGGCCAGATCCGGCTCGACCTCGGTCGCCAGCTCGATGTGCTGGGGGGTCTCAACCGCGGCCACGGTGTCGCGGACCGCCGCGGCGACGTCGACCACCTCGGTCTCGCCCGCTCCGATCGACTCGACCCGAGCGAGGGTGAGCAGGGATCGGGTCAGGCGGTTCATCCGCTCGGCGTCCTCGGCGAGGCGGCCGAGGAAGTGGTCGAGCGCGCCGGGGTCGTCCTTGGCACCCTCCTGCAGGACCTCGATCGCGCTGGAGATGCCGGCCAGCGGGTTGCGCAGCTCGTGCGCCGCATTGGAGATGAAGTCGGCTTCGGCCAGCTCGCGGCGCATCTCGTCGGTGCGGTCGCGGGCGACGACCAGGACTGCGCGCTCCTGGGGCAGCGCCCGGGCGGTCATCGCGTAGGCGCGATCGCCGATCCGCAGCGCCGGATGCGCGACGAAGCCGACGTCGGCGGCGCGCCGCAACTGAGCCCGCATCACCGAGGGCGGCTGGCCGAGCGGACCGAGCAGCTTCGCCGCGGCGCTGTTGGAGAAGCGCACGGCGCTTTTCTCGTCGACCACGATCACCGCGTCGGTGAGCCCGTCGAAGATCGCTTTCAGCTTGTTGCGGTCCGCGGTGAGGACGCCGAAGCTCTCCTTCAACGAGGCGCGCATCGATTCGAGCGCACGGGCGAGGTCGCCGATCTCGTCGCGCCCACCGACGTCGAGGTGCGTGTCGAAGGAACCGGCCGCGAGTTCACCGGCGCCGCTGGAGAGACGCCTCACCCGGCGGGAGATGCCGAGGGCGATGAAGAAGCCGGCGAGGATGCCGAGGGCGATCGCGCCGAGCACAGCGCGGGGCCGGTCGCCGAAGAGGTAGACGACCCCGGCCGTGAGCAGGGTGACGGCGGCGAACGCGCCGACCAGCCAAAACCTGATCCCGATCCTTCTCATCCCCGGTCGATCCTTTCCATGAAGGTTTACTAACACAATGCCGTGGTCCCCGCGTGGGAGAATCGCCGAATGAGGGCGCTGGTCTTCATCCCAGCCTGGAACGAGGCGGATTCGGTCGCGGCGGTGATCGCCGGCGTGCGCGAGCGACTCCCCGACGTCGATCTGCTCGTCGTCGACGACGGCTCGACCGACGAGACCGCGGCCCGGGCGGCCGGGGCGGGCGCCATGGTGGCCTCACTGCCCTTCAACCAGGGCCTGGGAGCGGCGCTGCAGACCGGCTACCTCTACGCGCTGCGCGAGGGGTATGACTTCTGCGCCCACCTCGACGCCGACGGTCAGCACCCGCCGGCCGAGGTCGCACGGCTGCTGGAGGAGGTGCGGGCCGACCGCGCCGACCTGGTGATCGGCTCGCGTTACCACGAGGACGGCACGAGCGCCGCGGGGGGCGAAGGTATCGCCGGGGAGGACTACAGACCGACGATCTCGCGGCGGATCGGCACCAGCGTCTTCCGCTTCTTCCTCACCCTGGCGACGCGGCAGCGCTTTACCGACACGACCAGCGGCATGCGCGCCGCCAACCGGCGGGTGATGGAGCTGTTCAGCGAGAACTACTCGCCCGACTTCGCCGAGATCGAGTCGCTGCAACTGGCGGTGCGCCAGGGCCTGCGGGTCGAGGAGGTGCCGGTGCGGATGCTCGAGCGAGTCGGCGGCTCCTCCTTCCTCACGCCGCTGCGCTCTGCCTTCTTCATCTTCAAGGGGATGATCGTCCTGCTCGTCGGCCAGTTCCGGCCGCGCAAGGTGGGGGCGGAACGATGAACGCCCTGCTTGCCGCCGCCCAGGACCCGAAGGTCCACCTGACCGCGCAGACGCGAATCCTCGCCGGGGTGATCGCGGTCGCCTTCATGCTGATGATCCTCGAGCTGATCCGCCGCGATCGCCTGCAGGAGCGCTTCAGCGTCGTCTGGTTCATCGCCGGGCTGGGAATGCTCGCCGGCGCGATCTTCCCGGGCCTGCTCGGCACCGTCGCCGACCTGATGGGTGTGCGCGACACCAACGTCGCGCTCTTCTCGGTCATCCTCCTGCTGCTGCTCGGCCTGGCGCTCAACTTCAGCGTGATCATGTCCCGACAGGCCGCCCAGATAACGCGCCTGGCCCAGGAGCGAGCGCTGGAGAAAGCCCGCGAGCAGGCGCGCTCAGCCGAGAACGGCGGCAAGCCTGAACGAGAGCGCCTCTAGAGCCAACTCCTCAGAGACGTTCAAATCGAGGCGGCGGCGGGTGTCGGCGACGAGC
The DNA here is from genome assembly GCA_030152505.1 of Solirubrobacterales bacterium. GTDB lineage: Bacteria > Actinomycetota > Thermoleophilia > Solirubrobacterales > 70-9 > VRUE01. The sequence goes on from JASLJO010000120.1 coordinate 3,363, forward strand.
TCCGCGGCCCGGCGGGCGGCATTCGGATCGAGGCCCTCGGCAGAGGACTGGAGCTGGGCCAGCCGGTCGCGGTTGTAGGTGACCTCGGCGGCGCCGGCGACGATCGCCGCGAGGTCGCGGAACCAGGCGGCGACGAGGTGCAGGCCAAGGTCGAGCAGCTCGGTGCGACGGCGGCGGCCGCTACGTTTGGCGGCGTCGGCGATATCTCGGGCAGAGCGTTTGACGCCCACCTCCCTTTCCTCCTCCAGCACCTCGCGGGCCGCGGATTCGGCCTCCTCACCGGCCTTCTCAGCGCTCGTCAGCATCGCGCTCCAGTCCATCGCCACCGCCTGCTCGCGCAGCGCCCTTCCTCGCTCGCTCAGCAGCAGCCGGGCTAGCTCGAGGTCGCCGGCTGAGAGCCGAGCCGCGGCGGCAATCTCGTCTTCGTCGGCCACCCCGTCGTCGTCGCACAGCAGCGTCTCGACCGCCTCCACCGGCAACGGGGCGAAGTCGACCGGCTGGCAGCGTGAGGCGACCGTCTCCAGCAGCGCCGCGGGCTCGGAGCTCAGCAAGATCAGGTGGACGAACTCGGGCGGCTCCTCGAGCGTCTTCAGCAGCGCGTTCTGACTCTCGTCCCGCATCGCCTCCGCCGCCTCGACCACGAAGACCCGCTTCCCCCCCTCATACGGCCGGTACGCCGCGGCCCGGATGACCCGCTCCCGCACCTCCTCCACCATGTGCTGCGCCCCCTTCGGCGCCAGCCAGACCAGGTCAGGGTGGGGCGACGGATCGAGCAACGCTCTGCGCCGCACATCCTCCGCATCCTCAGCGGCACCAGCAAGGATCTCCGCGGCAAAACCCCGCGCCGCCGCCCGCTTCCCCGAACCCCGTGGCCCGCGAAAGAGGTAGGCATGCGACGGCCCCGCCGCCAGCGCCGCGCTCAGCGCCATCCCGACTCGCGGTTGATGCTCGGCTTTAAATGGAAGCTTTTGGGGGTCTATAGGGGACACAATGCTTCATCAAAGCTTTTGGACGGCTTCCATCACCCGCGCATGGACCTCCTCAACGCTGCCGCCGGCATCGATGACGACGACGCGATCGGAGGCGATCTGCGCGATCTCGTCATACGCCTCGGCGACCGCCCGCTGCAGCTCCAGCCCCTCGGCCTCGAACCGATCGATCCCCTCGGCGCGTTTCAGCCCCTCCTCGGGGTCGATCCGCAGGTAGATCGTCAGGTCGGGCCAGAGGCCGTCGATCGTCTGGTCGACGAGCGAGAGGACGTGACTGGTGCCGAGCCCGCGGGCACCGCCCTGGTAGGCGACGCTGGAATCGGCAAAGCGGTCGGCGATGACAGTCCCGCTCCCCTCCAGCGCCGGCCGCACGACCCGCGCCAGCAGGTCGGCGCGCGCTGCCGAGAAGAGCAACAGCTCGGCAAAGGAGTCGATCTCCAGCGCCGGGTCGGCGAGCAGCCCCCGAATTCGCTCGGCCGCGTCGGTTCCCCCCGGCTCGCGGATCAGCGTCGTCTCGGGACCGAGCGCCTCGGCGAGCAGCTTCGCCTGCGTGCTCTTGCCCGACCCGTCGACGCCCTCCAAGGAGACGAACAACGGCTGAGCCTCAGCTTTTGCTCGCCGCTTTGGCCCGTTTGCGACCGCGGGTCGCGGTATCGGCCTTGCTCGCCTTGCCGTTCCCGTCCGGCGGCGGCTTCTCTTCCATTGCCTTTTTCGCCGCTTTCGCCGCTTCGCGCTCGGCGCGGCGTTTCTTCATCTCCTGCATCGACTCGCAGTCGTCGTTGAGGCAGAGGTTCCAGGGACGGCCGCGGAAGGGGACGACTTTGAGTCGCGGCGTCTCACCGCAGACCGAGCAGCGGTCTTCCAGCTTGAAGACGTCGCCGCGCTGCGGCAAGGGGAAGGTCTGGTCGCAGGACTCGGGATCGTCAAGAGTCCAGCCGCTGCAGCCGACGAAGCGTTTGCCCGATTTTTTCGCCCGGATGATCCGCAGCATGTGAGGCGAGCCGTCCTCCTTCTTACGGCCCGCTTCTTCACAGACCTTGCAGGGCCCGAGGATGCGGTCCTCGTCCATGCCTTTCCAGATGACTTTGGCGAGGTCCTCGCGGCTGCCATCGATCTCGGTCCAGGTCTTGTGCAGCAGGTCGCGGCTCTCGCCGACGACTTCGCCCTTGCTCATCTCGCCGCCGGCGATGCGGTCCATCTCGGCCTCCAGCTGGGCGGTCATCTCCGGCGTCGCCATCGCCGGCACGTAGTTTTTGAAGGCCTCATAGAGGGCGATCCCGGTCTCCGAGGGAACCGGCGGGTTGCCGTAGACGTAGCCGCGGTCGAAGAGCTTCTGGATGATGTCGGCACGGGTCGCTTTGGTGCCGAGGCCGCGCTCCTCCATCAACTCGATCAGCTTGGCCTGCGAGATCCGCGACGGCGGCTGCGTCTCCTTGTCGACGATCCACGGATCGCCGTCGAGGGCAAGCTCCTGACCCTCTTTCAGCGCCGGGATCTCCTCGTCGGAGGAGCGCGCGTAGGTGTAGATCGCGGCGTAGCCGGGGTCGACGACGACCGAGCCGCGGACGAAGTAGGTCTCCGAGCCGGCCTCGATGTCGGCCCGGGTCGACTCGGTGATCATCGGCGGGCTGAAGGTGGCGAGGAAGCGGCGCACGATCAGTTCGTAGACGCGCTTCTTGGAGCCGTCGAGAGCACCGGGGTGGATCGCCTGGGTCGGGTAGATCGGCGGGTGGTCGGTCGTCTCTTTTTTGCCGCGGGTCGGCGTCAGTTGCGGCTGATCCAGCAAGCCGGACGCGGCCGAGAACTCCTTGACCTTGACCAGCGAGGTGACCAGCTCGCGCAGCGGCAGCGAGGCCGGGTAGACGGTGTTGTCGGTGCGCGGATAGGAGATGAAGCCGTCCATGTAGAGGTCCTCGGCGATCCGCATCGCGCTGGCGGGGGTGATGCCGAGGCGACTGGAGGCATCGGTGCTGAAGGCGGTGGTGTTGTAGGGCGTCGGCGGCTTGCGCGTGTTCTTGCGCGCGGTGACCGACTTGACGACGCCGGGGCCAGCGGTGCCGGCGAGGGCCTTGTCGGCTTCCGCTTTCTCCCAGAATTTGTCGGTCGCGTGGTGCGTCTCGAAGCTGCCGTCGGGATGCTGGAACTTGGCGAACAGTTCCCAGAACGGTTTGGCGACGTGGGCGCGGCGCTCCATCTCGCGCTCGACGATCAGCCCCAGGGTGGGGCTCTGCACGCGGCCGACCGAGAGGAAGTTGGAGCCGAAGCGGCGGCTGGCGAGGGAGACCGCGCGAGTCAGGGTCGCGCCCCAGAGCAGGTCGATGTCCTGGCGCGCGGCGCCGGCGTTGGCCAGCGGGTAGGAGAGCTCGTCGAGCTCGTTGAAGGCGCGCTCGATCTCTTCCTTGGTCAGCGCCGAGTAGCGGGCGCGTTTGATCCGCAGGGTGCCAGCGTCGGCGTCCTCGCGCGAGCCGAGGGCCGGGTTCGAGTCGAGCATCTCCTGCAGGGCCTCGAGCCCGATCAGCTCGCCCTCGCGGTCGAAGTCGGTGGCGATCACCAGCTCGTCGGCGCCTTTGGCCATTTTCCTGATCGCTTTGACGACGTTTTTGTCGGTCGGCTCCTTGATCAGCTCGGCGTCGATCAGGTCGTGCAGGTCGGTTTTCTGCCAGTTCGAATAGCCCTCGGGAAAGGCCGGGCCGAGCACGTGGCCCTTGAGCCCGATCGTCATCTGCTCGGCCCCGTCGGCGTCGGTCCAGGTATAGAAGGGGACTTTGTAGGTTTTGTCCGCCTTCGCCTCGTTGCGGCCGAGGATGTCGGCGATCTTCTTGGCGCTGTTGTTCTTCTCGGTGACTATCAGCCTCATGGGGCGGCGAGGGTAGCAGGGGCGTTCGGCGACCCCTCCCGGCCAACATCTAGGATCGGCGCGCTGATGAAGGCACTGGTCACCGGCGGAGCGGGGTTCATCGGGTCGAATCTGGTCGACGCGCTGCTGGCGCGTGGAGACGCGGTGACCGTCGTCGACGACCTCTCCACCGGGCGGCGCTCCAATCTCGATGCGGCGCTGGCGGCGGGGGCCGAGCTGGCCGAGCTGGACATCCGCGACGCGGCCGCCCTGAGCGAGCTTGTGACCCAAGTCCAGCCGGAGATCGTCTTCCACCTGGCCGCCCAGATCGACGTTCGCCGCTCCGTGGAGGACCCGGCCTTCGACGCAGCGATCAACGTTGGCGGTACCGCCAACCTGCTGGAGGCGATGCGGGCGGCGGGCTCGCCCCGCCTCGTCTTCATCTCCACCGGCGGCGCCATCTACGGCGAGGGGGCGGGGAAGCAGCTGCCGCTGGACGAGAGCGCGCCGATCGAACCCTTCTCCGCCTACGGCCAGAGCAAGTTCGCGGCCGAGGGCTACCTGGGCCTCTACGAGCGCCTCTACGGCCTCTCCGGCGTGAGCCTGCGGCTGGGCAACGTCTACGGGCCGCGCCAGGATCCGCTCGGCGAGGCCGGCGTGATCGCGATCTTCTGCGGGCGGCTGCGGGCCGGCCAGCGGCCGACCGTGTTCGGCGACGGCAAGCAGACCCGTGACTACATATATGTGGGGGATGTGGTCACCGCCGCACTCGCCGCCGCCGACTCGGAGGCGAGCGGGCCGATCAACATCGGCAGCGGGGTCGAGACCGACGTGCTCGAGCTCGCCGCAAAGCTGGCCGAGATCGACGGTGCTGAGGATTTCGAGCCCGAGCTCGCCCCGCCCCGGGCGGGCGAGGTGCAGCGGATCGCGCTCGATGCGAGCCGCGCCGAACAGGAGCTCGCCTGGCGCGCCGAGACCACGGTCGCCGAGGGACTACGGCTGACCTTGGACTCCCTCTAACCTTCGCTTCATGCCCGCCCAGGCCTATGCCGGCAAGGAGTGCGTCTGCCAACTCCGCAAGGGGATCTGCGATCAGTCGTGCGTGCGCGACATGCTCGAGACCCCCTTCTACATCGCCTGTCTGAAGCTGAAGGGACGGCGCTGCCTGGTGATCGGCGGCGGCGACATCGGCCTGGAGAAGGTCGAGGGCCTGCTCGCCTGCGACGCCGACGTGACCCTGATCGCCCCGGTCGCGCACCCGGAGCTGGAGTCGCTCGCCGGCGAGGGATCGATCGAGTGGGACAAGCGCGCTTACGCCGGTCCCGCGGACCTGGAGGGGGCATTCATGGTCATCGCCGCCACCGACGACAGCGAGGTCAACATCACTGTCTTCGACGATGCCGAGCGGCGGGCCATGCTGGTCAACATCGTCGACGTGCCGCCACTCTGCAACTTCATCCTGCCGGCGATCGTGCGCAGCGGCCCGCTGGCGATCGCGATCTCGACCGCCGGTGCCTCGCCGGCACTGGCGAAGCGGA
>JASLJO010000142.1 GCA_030152505.1 Solirubrobacterales bacterium
GGCACCGACGCGGTCGGCCCAGGGGCCTTCTTCGCGCTTGTAGGCATCTTCGACGCGGCTGACGGTGCGATCGGTCGCGGCGTCGAGCAGGGCGAGGAAAGCGGCCTCCTTGTCGGGGTAGTGCTTGTAGAAGGTTGCGTAGCCCACCTTGGCCTGGCGGACGATCTCCTCCATCGTCGTCTCCTGGTATCCCCGCTCGGCGATCAGCTCGGCCGTTGCGGCGAGAATGCGACGGCGCTGGTCGGCGGCGGCCGCGTCGCGGCTCACCGGCTCGCGGCCGGGCGGCTGCCTGTTCTCCTTTCCGGGTAGGGCTCGCACGAAGCCCAGGATAGCGCCAGTTCCCATTGGTACGAAACTGGTACTTGAGTTAGAGAAAGTTCCCAAACATAAGCTATGGTGTCCCGAATGGAAGAGCCAGGACCACTGCGCGAGGTTCGCTCATGGCAGGAGGCTCTGCCCGGAAGCAGCGCCGACGATGACGTCCTGGAGACGATGCTGCTGACCGCCGGCGAGCTGGGCTATGCGAAGACCACGGTCCGCGAGGTCGCCGAGCGCGCCCGCATCGCCGAAGACCGCTTCTACCGCCGCTTCGGCGGTAAGGAGGCGTGCTTCGCTCGCGCCTACGAGCTGGCCGCCGAGCGGCTCGGCGCGCAGGTGCTCTCGGCGGGCCGGGAGGCGGGCGGCTGGCGCGAGCGCTTCCGCGCCGGCCTGGCTGAGCTGCTGCGCTTCGTCGCCGAGCAGCCGCTGCAGGCAAAAGCGCTGCTGCTCGAGGTGCGGGCGGCGCGCGGCGAGGCGTGGGCGGCGCACCAACGCCAGGTCGAGCTGCTGACGGCTGCCCTCGACACGGCCCGCGAGGAGCACGGCGCCCGCCCTGACGCCAGCCCGATGACCGGGGGCTTCATCGCCGGTGCGATCGAGGAATCGCTCGCCATCGAGCTCGCCGCCGGCCGCGCCGCCGAGGTCGAGCTCCTCCTCCCCGACCTCACCCGCCTCGCCTTCCTGCAGCTGTTCGGCGAGGAGTAGGCGCCGCCCGTATATAGGCTGCGGCCATGGACCCGGGCGACTCCTGCGCTGAGCTGCTGGCGCGGCACTTCGCGGCGGGGCGGCATCTGGCGGTCGGGTTGGATAGCGACCCGGCGCGGATTCCGGCCTCGGTGGCGCCGGGCGCGGAGCCGGCCGAGCGGGTGATCGAGTTCAACCGGGAGATCGTCGCGGCCACCGCCGGCCTCGCCGCCGCCTACAAGCCGAACGCCGCCTTCTACGAGGCGCTCGGCGCCGATGGGTTCGGAGCTCTTGCCGAGACGATCGCCGCGATCCGCACCACGGCGCCAGACGCGGCGGTCATCCTCGACGCCAAGCGAGCCGACATCGGCTCGACCAACGCCGGCTACGTCGCCGCAGCCTTCGACCGGCTCGGCGCCGACGCGGTCACCGTCCACCCCTACCTCGGCGGCGAGGCGCTCGCCCCGTTCCTCGAGCGCGCCGACAAATTGGTCTTCGTCCTCGCCCGCACCTCCAATCCCGGCGCCGGCGAGCTACAGGACCTAGTCGCCGACGGCGTGCCCCTCTACCGCCACGTCGCCCGCACCGTCGCTCGCAACTGGAACGGCGCCGGCAACTGCGGCCTGGTCGTCGGCGCCACCTATCCCGACGAGCTGCGCGCGGTGCGCGGGGACGTGCCGGCGACGATGCCGATCCTGATTCCCGGTGTCGGCGCCCAGGGGGGCGACGTCGCCGCGGTCGTCGTCGCCAACCGCGAAGCAGGCTCCGACGCCTTCCTGATCGCCGCCTCCCGCTCGATCATCTACGCCTCGTCCGGCGAAGACTTCGCCGCTGCCGTCCGCGACGCCGCTGAGGCGCTCGACGCCGAAATCCGCTCCGCTGTCTAGTCGCCTTTGGCGATCTCAGCGGCCTCGGCACTGCCGAGGTACGGGGTGAGGGTGAACTCGACCAGGTCGGGGAGCAGATCCTCCAGCTCCTCGGTCTTGCCGGCGATGATCCGCCGGGAGATCAACGAGACCATGCCGCCGACCAGCGCTTCCTCGGTGGTCGGCGAGAGGCGCGCCAGGACCTCCGGCGAGCGACCCTCGCGGCCCTCCTGGAAGTAGGGCACGAAGCTCTGGATAGCGGCGTCGTAGCGCTCGACCACGGCCGGGCCGGCGACCAGCGCCTCGACCATGCAGAGGCGGGCAAGGTTGGGCTCGGCGGCGAGGAACTCCAGCATCGCCTCGATCCCGGCCCTGATCGCGTGCGGCCAGTCCTCGGTCTGCTCGAAGGCCGTCGAGACCCGCTCGCGCAGCTCTTTCATCACCGCGTCGTAGGCGGCGACGAAGCACTCGTCCTTGCTCGAGAAATGCTCGTAGAAGGTGCGGCGGGAGACCGCCGCGGCGCGGGTGATGTGGGCGATCGTCGTCCCCGAGTAGCCGTTCTCCGCAATCGCCTCGGCGATCCCGGCGATCAGACGCTCCCGCTGGTTATGAGTGACGAACTCCCGCGGCAGGCCATGACGGCCCGGCGGCAACCGCGCCAACTCGGGCGGATAGTCCTCCGCCCCGGCGGGCGGGTCGTCATCCGATTTGCCGGAGCGTTTCCGTGCCACACCGCGAGCATATCCGTCTGACGCGGCGGATTCGCGGCTGAGCTCGGCCATAGCCGCCTCCATACCCAAATACGGCATCACCGCGGCCGACATCAGCTGGGGCACCAGGTCGGGCAGCTCCTCGACCGCGCCGCGCACCACCCGCGAATAGATCTGGCCGTAGGCGGAGCCGGCCAGCGCCTCAGCCGTCGTGTGGGGGACGGCTTCGGGGTCGTCCATCTCCTGCCGGCCAGCATCGATCAGAGAGGCGATCACCCGCATCGTCATGTCTCGGCGCGCCCGCGCGGAGTCACCCGCGGCCAGCACCTCGACGCCGAAGGAGGCTCGGCTCGGATCGTGGCTGAGCCCCTCGATCACCTGATAGGCGACGGCACGCAGACGATCGGGCCATTCCTCGCGGCTCTCGTACGCGCGCACCATCGTCTTCAGGCACTCCTCGTTGAGCTCCTGCCAGGCGGAGAGGAAGCAGTCGTACTTGCCGCGGAAGTGACGGTCGAAGGCAGGCCGGTCGAGCCCCGCCCTCTCCAGCACCAGCTCGATCGTCGTTTCCCCGTAGCCCCGCTCGGCAGCGACCTCGATCAGCGCTTGGACGATCTGCGCGCGCTCCGAGCTGCCGGTCCGGCTGCGGGTCTCGGTGTCGAGCACTAGCGCATGGGACCCCCGATCCCTGCCCTGGCTACTTTCCGCTCGGCTGGATCGGCGCTTCGGCCGCCGCGCGCTTCGCCGGCTCGGCGCCGACGTAAGGAGTCAGCGAGAACTCGACCAGCTCGGGGAGGAGCTGCTCGATCTCCTCCACCTGCCCCATGACGATCCGTTGGTAGATGATCCAGAAGATTCCGCCGACGATCGTCTCCTCGAGTGTCCCCGGCAGGCTCTCGCCCTTGGGCGCGACCTTGCGGCCCATGCGGAAGAGCGGCACGAAGGCCTGGATCGAGCGTTCGTAGCGCTCGACCGCGGCAGGGCCGGCGGAGAGCGCCTCGACGATGCAGGTGCGGGCCAGTGCCGGCTCGGTGGCGACGTAGTGGAGGAAGGCGGCGAGGCCGGTGTTGACCCGGGCCGGCCAAGCGTCGACCCGGCTGGCGGCGTCGACGACGCGACGCAGGGCCTCTTTGACGGCGAACTCCGAAGCGGCGAGGAAGCAGTCTTCCTTGGAGGAGAAGTTCTCGTAGAAGGTGTTGCGGGCGATGCCTGCGCGACTGACGATGTCGGCCACGGTGACCGCCCGGTAGCCCTTCTCCACCGTCTCCTCGGCGAGGGC
>JASLJO010000149.1 GCA_030152505.1 Solirubrobacterales bacterium
CTCAGCCGGGGGCGGCGGGGCCGCGACCGAGGACCTTGGCCACGGTGGCGAAGAGGACGCTGAGATAGAGGGAGACGGAGCGGTCGGCGATGTACTCCATGTCGTGGGCGAGCTTGTCCGCCCACGACTCCTCGCGCGTCATCCGCGTCTGAGCGAAGCCGGTGACGCCTGGGCGGACCACCAGCCTCTGCCAGTACTGCGGGATCTCCCGGCAGAGCTCGGTGAAGAAGGCGGGCCGGATCGGCCGAGGGCCGACCACCGCCATGTCACCGCGCAGCACGTTCCACAGCTGCGGCACCTCGTCGAGATGGACCGCCCGCAGGGCGCGGCCGATCCGCGTCACCTCCTGCTCGGTCCGTCGGGTCAGCTCCTCCCCCAGGTACGGGCCCAGGCGGGACTCCGCGTCGGGCTTCAGCGTGCGGAACTTGTACATGCGAAAGAGCTGGCCGCAGCGGCCCACCCGCGCCCCGCGGTAGAAGAGCGGTCGCCCCGAGCTGAGCACGATCGCCAGTGCGGTCAGCGCCAGCAACGGCGAGAGGACGAGCAGCGTGATCGCCGAGATGAGGATGTCGAGCCCCCGCAGGACGGGGTCGATCGAGCGCGACTCGCCGTCGCCGGCGAGCGCGATGTAGTGCTCCAGCTCGGCCCGCACGTCCTCGGGCAGGGCGAGAGAATCAGCTCGAGATGTGGCTTGCCGCGGAATGGTCGGCTCCGACGGTACCTAGGATCGTCTCGACCAGCAGACCGGGGTCCCGCCTGACCGGGGTCGCGCCGGCGCCGCGCTTCCGCAGCTCGATCGCGCGTGGGTCGGTCAAAGGCCGCAGCCGGCCCGACCTGATCAGCGCTTCGTCGACACCGCCGAGACGACCGCCGTAGGTCGTGTAGACCGGCGTGCCGAGCGCCGCCGCCTCGCGGTCCATCGTGCCGCCGGCGGAGACGACCAGGTCGGTGAGTGCGACCAGGCTCTGCGCCTCGACCGCACCCGGGGGCACGATCAGCGAGGGCAGGGCCAGGCTCTCGACCAGCTCGCGCTGAGCCTGCGTGCGCGGCAGGACGATCGCATGCACCCCCTCGTCGCTGCCGAGGCGCTGCAGGACTTTGGGAAAGAGCGGGTTCGACTTGCGGTGGTAGAGCGAGACATCCGGCGGCGGCCGCACGACGACGACGACCCGGGCCGTGTCGACCGACAGCCGCTTCAGCGCCTCCGGATCGGGCTCGAAGTCGTGGAGGTAGTACTCCTCCTTCAGACCCGGGTAGGGGAAGAGCTTGTCGGGGGTAACGCCGAAGCGGCGCAGGCGCTCGGCCGGCACCGAGTCGGGGAACATCACCCGCCTGGCCAGGCGACAACCGATCCGATGCTGGGTGACCGCGTACTCGTAGTCGTGCATGTTGGCCTCGGGCACGCCGAGCAGCTTCGCCGCGATCGCCAGGTCGTTGGAGCCGTGGGCGATGGCGAGGTCGAAGGAGTGGCCGCGGCCGAAGCCGACCATTCCCGCCGTCCGCGCCCCCAATCGCTGCGCCTTGCGCAGCCGCGAAGCGCCGCCGTGGCGGCCGATCGGCGTGTGCGACATGCCGTGCAGCTCGAGCAGTGCCTGGGTCTGCGCGTAGTCGCGCGAGGTCACCTCGACCGAGTGCCCCTGGGCGCGCAGCCGCTCGATGATCGGACGCAGGACCAGCACGTGCGCCGGCGCGCTCATATCCACCCAAATCTTCATGGCCTCAGAGACCTATCCCGGCAGGGGTTCCACTTAACTTTTTCGAGCCGCTGTTTGCGGCTGTCGCCCGATGGTTGGCCGCGAAAAAGTACAAGACGTTCCACCCCTACCGGGATAGGTCTCAAGCCACGGCAGGGACGAGGTGGGAATACAGCGGGTAGCGGTCCATCAGGGCCCTGGTCCGTTCCGAGAGAGCTTGCTTTTCAGCTTCGAAGTCCTCGCTGAGGGCGACGCCGATCACGGCGGCTATCTCGGTGAGGTCGTCCTCGACGAGGCCGCGGGTGGTCAGCGCCGGGGTGCCGATGCGCAGGCCGGAGGGATTCATCGGCGGACGCTCGTCGAAGGGGATCGCGTTGCGGTTGACCGTGATCCCGACCTCCTCCAGGCGCGCCTCGGCCGTCTTGCCGTCGAGGCCGCTCGGCGTCAGGTCGACGAGGACGAGGTGGACGTCGGTACCACCGGTGAGAACCGGAACGCCGTTCGCTTCCAGACCGGCGGCAAGCGCCTGCGCGTTGGCGATCGTCTGGCGCTGGCGGGCACGGAAGGGCTCCGACGCGGCGATCCGCAACGCCACCGCCTTGGCGGCGATCGTGTGCATCAAGGGCCCGCCCTGCTGGCCGGGGAAGATCGCTTTGTCGATCGCTTTGGCATGCTCCTCGCGGGCCAGGATCATGCCGCTGCGCGGGCCGCAGAGGGTCTTGTGGATCGTCGTCGTGACGACATCCGCGTGCGGAACCGGGTTGGGGTGCTCGCCGGCGGCAACGAGGCCGGCGAAGTGCGCCATGTCGACCATCAGCTTGGCGCCCACCGCGTCGGCGATTTCACGAAAAGCGGCGAAGTCGAGCTGACGCGGGTAGGCCGACCAGCCGGCGACGATCAGCTTCGGTTTGTGCTCGTGGGCGAGCCGCTCGACCTCCTCCATGTCGACGCGCAGGTCCTCGCGGCGGACGTGGTAGGCGACGATCTCATACAGCTTGCCCGAGACGTTGAGCTTCATCCCGTGCGTCAGGTGGCCGCCGTGGTCGAGGGCCATGCCCATGATCGTCTCGCCGGGCTCCAGCAACGCCATGTAGGCGGCGTTGTTCGCCTGCGCGCCGGCATGCGCCTGGACGTTGGCGTGCTCGGCCCCGAACAGCTCCTTGGCCCGGTCGATCGCAAGTTGCTCGGCGACGTCGACCTCCTCGCAGCCGCTGTAATAGCGGTTGCCGGGGTAGCCCTCGGCGTACTTGTTGGTCAGCACCGAGCCGACTGCTTCCAGGACCGCCTGAGGAACGAAGTTCTCCGAGGCGATCATCTCCAACGTCCCCTGCTGGCGCCGCAGCTCGGCATCCAGCACCGCGGCGACCTCCGGATCGACCTCGTAAAGGGGTGCCGCCTGCAGGTTTTCGGGTAGTTCCGTCACCGTGAGCCGACGATACCAACGGGTCGGGATAGCCTGCCGCCGGTGAAGAACCGCGCGACCCTCGCAATCGCAGCATTGCTGTTCCTCCTCCCCACCCCGCCGAGCGCCTCGGCGCAGGTCGAGAATCCCTGCGAAGGGCCCGAAGCCCAGCACCTGCTCTGTCCCAACCTGCGCATCGGCAAGCCTGCCGAAATCTATGAGGACGGCTACGCCGGCAAGCTGCTGCTGCGGGCGACCAGCGATGTGAAGAGCCGTGGCACGGGACCGATGGAGCTGCGTGGCCACCGCAACGGCTGGCACAGGATGCGGGTCAACCAGCGCATCCACCGCAAGGGCGGCGGGCGGCTCGTCCTGCGCACCGAGGCGAGCCTGCACTTCACCGACGTCGGCACCTACTTCGGCGGCTCTTACTGGAAGGTCCACCAGCTGGCCGGCTTCGAGCTGCACCGGGTCGGCCCAGAGGGGAAGGTCGGCCCGGTGATCCGCACCAGCCCCAAGCTCAACTACTGCCTGCGCGACCTCGAGCGCACCCGGCCCGGCAGGCGCTCACCCGGTGTCCGCCACTACCCCGGCTGCGATCAGAACCCCTACACCAAGGCGGTCACCCTCGGCACCTCGGTCGGCTGGTCGGACATCTACCCCGCCGACTACGACAAGCAATGGATCGACGTAACCGGCCTGCGCGGCTGCTTCCTCTTCACGATGACCGTCGACCCGAAGCAGCTGTTCTTCGAATCCAACGAGCACGACAACACCTCAAGGCGCCTGGTCCGCCTCCCCTACCGCGGCCAGCCTGGCTGCTAGATCGCCGCTCGAGAGGCCGCCCTCGCGCAGGACGGCCCAGCCGCCATCGGCGTCGAACCCGGTCAGGTCGACGACCGTCGAGGGCAGGCCGGTCAGCTCGCCACCGTCGATCGCCAGGTCGACCGCATCCACGATCGCGGTCGGCACGTCGGCGAAGCGACCTGGTGCCGGTTCGCCGCTGAAGTTGGCCGAGGTCTGGAAGAGCGGGCACATCGCCCCGGCGAGCGGGCCGCCGATCAGGCGGACGCCCAGACGCAAGCGGTCCTCGCGGCAGGCGAGCGGGTAGCGCCCGGCGGGGTTGGCGACGACCAGGGTCACCGGCCCCGGCAACAGGACGCCGAGGGCCAGTCGAGTGCGCGGGCCGAGCCCGTCGACCAGCTCGCGCATCGCCAACGGCGAGAGGTACATGACGGCCGACGGCTTGCCGTCGTCACGGCCCTTGATCCGCTGGATGCGCTCGATCGCCGCCGCGTCGAGCGGGTCACAGGCGAGGCCGTAGAGGCCGTCGGCCGGAAAGACGACGACGCCCCCGGCCGCAATCGTCCGCTCCAGGGCCGCCCGGGCCACCTCCGCGCCGTCGCGTTCGATCGAGACGCTCTCGGTCACAATCGCCTCCCTGGCGAGTTTCCCGCGCATATGACGGGAAACTCGCCACTCGATCGCCCTTTCATCGCGTTCCCCAGACGACACGGGGAATGCCGGCGAGGTCGGGCCGGGTCTCGACCGTGGCGAAACCGGCCGCAAAGAGCATCTCGCTCACCGCCGGCGCCTGGCCGGCGCCGACCTCGAGTGCCAGCGAGGGCGCCAGGTCCGCGGTGGCGGGGATCGCGGCGCGGATCACGTCGAGCCCGTCGGCGCCGGCCAGCAGCGCCTCGCGCGGCTCCCACTCGGTCACCTCGGGCTCGAGGCCGGCCCACTCGGGCTCAGCGACGTAGGGCAGGTTGGCGACGATCAGATCGAAGGAATCCGCTCCCCCCTCCCCCACCCAGCCCGATGCCGATCTGGGCTGG
>JASLJO010000201.1 GCA_030152505.1 Solirubrobacterales bacterium
CGACGGCCTCGAGGTCGACGAGGTCGGTCGCACCCAGCTCGTGCAGGCATTGGCGCGGGCGGCTCTGATGGGAGCGCGCGGCAACTCGGGCGTGATCCTCAGCCAGATCGTCCGCGGCGCCGCCGAGGAGCTGGCGAGCCGGCCCGGCGAGCTGATCGACCCCGTCCTCGTCGCCTCGGCCTTTGCCAGTGCCGCCGATGCCGCCTATGCCTCTGTCCGCGACCCGGCCGAGGGCACGATGCTGACCGTCTTCCGCGAGATGGCGCACTCGATCGCCCGCCAGCTCGCCCATCTGGAGGCGGACAAACAGCGCCTCGACAGGGGAGTCGGCGACGAGCAGCAGGACGCGGTCCTGGCCGAGATCCTCGAGCAGGCGATCGCCGACGGCCAAAAGGCGGTCGAGCGCACTCCGGAGCAGCTCGAGGTGCTGCGTGAGTCGGGTGTGGTCGACGCCGGCGGCTACGGGCTGGTGCTGATCCTGGCCGGAGTCGTCGCCGGCCTGCGCGGCGACGCGGCCTCGGTGCCGCAGATCGCCCACCACGACGCCCCCCGGCTCAGCCGTCCCCACCACGAGGACAGCCGCTACCGCTACTGCACCAACTTCATCGTCTCCGGCAGCGGACTCTCCGCGCGCGACTTCCTGCCTCGGCTGGAGGGGCTGGGCGACTCGGTGCTCGTCGTCGGCGACGAGGTGACCCTCAAGGTCCACGTCCACACCGATGAGCCCGAAAGCGCGGTTGCGCTCTTCGAGGGGGCCGGTCAGGTGACCAACCTCGACGTCGCCGACATGCGCGAGCAGATCGCCCAGCGCAGGGCACGTCTCGAGAGTGGGCGCACGGGGGCGCTCGCGGTCGCTGCGGGCGATGGCCTGGAGCGACTCTTCGCCGAGCTCGGCGCGCACGTCGTCCCCGGCGGAGAGACCCTCAACCCGTCCACCTACGAGCTGCTCGCCGGGATCCACGAGGTGCCGGCGGAGGAAGTCCTCGTTTTGCCCAGCTCCTCGAACGTGATCATGGCCGCCGAGCGCGCCTGTGAGCTCTCCGAGAAGCCGGCCCGGGTCATCCCCGCGACCTCGCAGCAGGCGGGCCTGCTCGCCTTGATCGAACTCGACTCCACCGCCTCTGTGGAGGAGAACGCCGAGCGGCTCGCCGGGGCGCTGGCCGGCATCGTCTCCGGTGGGGTGGCGCCGGCCGGGCGCGACGACCCACAGGGCCGCTTCCGCAAGGGCGACGCCGTCGGCTTCGCCGGTGAGGAGATCGTCGCCTGGGGCGGCGCCGGCTCGACCCTGGCAAAGACGTTGCAGCGGCTGGCCGAGAGAGCGGAGATCGTCACCGTCCTGGCCGGCAAGGACGCCCCGATCCCGCTCGAGGAGATCGACATCCACGTGCCGGACGGGGTCGAGGTCGAGGCCCACGAGGGCGGACAGCCGAGCTGGTGGTGGCTGCTAGCCGCCCAGTAGCCCGCTCTTTCGCCGGCGCCTCGGAGTTGACCCGGGCACAGCTGCTCGACGCCCCGATCCACTGGCCGAGGCCCAGTGCGCTCGACATCTCGTTGGAGGCTCTGGGGGGTGTCGGGCCCAAGCTCGCCGAAGCGGCCACCGAAGCCGGCATCGGAACCGTCGGCGACCTGCTGCTGCGCTTCCCGCACAGCCACCGCGACCGGACGATCGTCCCGGTGGCGAGCCTGGAGCCGAAGAAGCAGGCGACCGTTCTCGTCGAGGTGCTCGGGAGGCCGAGCAATTTCCGCCGCCGCGGTCTCTCGATCCTCTCGGTCAAAGTCGGCGATGAAAGCGGATCCGTTCGGGCTACCTGGTTCAACCAGCCCTGGGTTGCGCAGAAGCTTTCGCCGGGCGCTTCGCTCCTGATCACCGGCTCGAAGGACAAACGGGGCTTTCGGGTTTCGGAATACGAGGTGCTCTCAACCGCGGGTCCTGTCGGGGCAGGGGACCCACCACCCCCTGCGGTAGCTAAAGCTTCCTCGGGGGCGGTTCCCCCTACCCCGCCACCCGCGGGTGGGGCGGGGGATCTCGTCCCGGTGCATCCGGCTACGGAGGCGTTGAAGGCGCAGCGGATACGGCAATGGATGGGACAGGCGATGCAGTGGGTGGGCAATGTGCTTGAGCCCTTGCCTGTGAAGCTGCGAGTGCGACGGGAGCTTGCGGGAGCCGCTGATGCCGTCAAGGCCGTGCACTTCCCGGAGAGCGAGGGCAACATCGAGGTGGCGCGTGAGCGGCTGGCGTTCGAAGAGCTGTTCCTCTACCAGGCGTTGCTCACGACCAGAAAGCAATCGCACCGCACGGCGCGGCCGGCGCCGAAGCTGGGGAAGCCGGGTGATCTGGTGGGGCGCTGGATCGAGTCGCTCCCGTTTGAGCCGACGCGAGACCAACAGAAGGCGTTAGACGAGATCGACGCAGACCTGGATTCCGGGGAGCCGATGCAACGGTTGCTCATTGGCGAGGTGGGATCTTGGAAGACCCTGGTCGCGCTTTACTCGATGCTGCGCGCTCTTGAAGCCGGGTTCCAGGCTGTGTTGATGGCCCCCACCGAGACCCTGGCCGAGCAACACGCGATCACCCTGGGGAAGCTGTTGGCCGAGGACGCGACCCCGTTTGCGCTGTTGACCGGGGCGACGCCGGCTGCGCGTCGCCGCGAGGCGCTGGAGCGGTTGGCGACCGGGGAGCTGGGGTTGGCGGTCGGCACCCACGCGCTGATCGATCCCAAGGTCCGCTTCGCCCGGCTCGGCGTCTGCGTCGTCGACGAGCAGCACCGTTTCGGCGTCGAGCAGCGGCGGGCGCTGGATGAGAAGCGGGTGGAGGGGATGGTGCCGCACGTCCTGCACATGACCGCGACGCCGATCCCGCGGACGCTCTCGCTGACCGCCTACGGCGACCTCGACACCACCTCCCTGCACGAGCTGCCGGCCGGGAGGCAGCCGGTCGAGACCCGGCTCGTGGAGGAGGACGATCGCGCGGCCGCCTACGAGTTCATCCGCGCGCAGCTGCGCCATGGCCGGCAGGCCTATGTCGTCTGTCCGCTGGTCGAGGAGTCCGAGAAAATCCAAGGCCGCGCCGCCGAGGTCGAGGCGGAGCGGCTGGCCCGCGAGGAGCTGAGCGGTTTCGCGGTCGGCGTCATCCACGGCCAGATGCCCTCCGCTCGTAAGGCGGAGGCGATGGAGGCCTTCGTCTCGGGCGCCACCGACGTGCTCGTCGCCACCACCGTGATCGAGGTCGGCATCGACGTGCCCAATGCCACCGTGATGATCATCGAGGGGGCCGAGCGCTACGGCGTCTCCCAGCTGCACCAGCTGCGCGGGCGGGTCGGGCGGGGCGCGCACAGCTCACACTGCCTGCTCTTTCCCGAAGATGCTGGCGGGATGGCGAGGCGTCGGTTGAAAGCGGTGGAGCGCGAGCGCGACGGTTTCAAGCTCGCCGAGGTCGACCTCACCCTGCGCGGCGAGGGTGAGGTGCTGGGGACGCGACAGAGTGGCCTGCCTCGCTTTGCGGTCGCCGAGCTGCCCGAGGAAACGCCGGTCCTGGTTGCGGCACGCGACGAGGTGCTGGCGCTGTTGCGGGAGCACGACTCGCTCGACGTCCCCGAGCTGGGCCCCCTGCTCGATGCCGCCCACCGCCGATTCGGCGCCGGCGCCTCCGACCCCATACCGCTCTGATGCGGCGTGGTCGAGGTTTGGGTCGCAATGCGACCCAAACCTCGACCACGCCTGAGAGAGTGGGTGCATGCGGGTCATTGCCGGTGAGCTGAAGGGACAGCGGTTGGTGGCGCCGCGGGGGTGGAGGGTGCGGCCGACCTCAGACCGCGTGCGCGAGGCGGTTTTCTCGGCGCTCGGTGACGTCGAGGGCGCTCGTGTGCTCGACCTCTTCTGCGGTACCGGCGCGCTTGCCATCGAGGCGCTCTCGCGCGGCGCCGCGAGCGCCGTCCTCGTCGACCGCGACACGCGCCCGGCGCTCGGCAACGTCGAGCGGCTCGGCCTCGGTGGGAGGACCGAGCTGATCCGGGCCGACGCCGAGCGGTGGCTCGCGGAGTGCGGCGCCGACGCCGACCCGCCACGTTTCGACCTCGTCTTCGTCGACGCCCCCTATAGACTCGCCGACCGCGTGGGGCAGGCACTGGATAGACATCTTCCGCGGGTGCTCGCCGAGAGCGGTCGGGCGGTGGTCGAGAGCGGCGCCCGCGGGCCGTTGCGGATCGCCTCGCTCGAGCCGCTGCGCCAACGGCGCTACGGCGCCGCCGACGTCTCCTTCTACGGACGCCGCGAGTCCTGATGGCCGAGCGCGATGGAACCGTCGTCTGTCCGGGCAGCTACGACCCGGTGACCAACGGGCACCTCGACATCATCACCCGTAGCTCAGAGGTATTCGAGCGAGTCGTGGTCGGCGTCGTCAACAACCCGATGCGCAAGGACAGGACCCTGTTCACGGCGGAGGAGCGCAAGGCGCTGATCGAAGAAGCGGCGGCCGACCTTGCCAACGTCGAGGTGCAGATCTTCGCCAACCTGCTGGTCGAGTTCGCGCGCGAATCGGGGGCGCGCGCGATCGTCAAGGGGCTGCGCGCGATCTCCGACTTCGAGTACGAGTTCGAGATGGCCCAGCTGAACCGCAAGCTCGACCCGGGAATCGAGAGCATCTACATGATCGCCTCACCCCAGTACAGCTTCCTCTCCTCGACCGGAGTGAAGGAAATGGCGACCTTTGGCGGCGATGTGTCCGATCTCGTCCCCGGCCCGGTGGCCGCCGCGATGGCGGACCGCCTTGCCGAAAGGTAGGCTTTTGACAACCGCCGCCGCGTTGGGCGAGAGTTTGCAAAAAGCCGAGGAAATAACGGCTTCTTCACCGAAAGTGTCTCTTACACGTAGGCTTACGCCCTGCTGATGGACGTTCTGGTCCTCATAGACAAGCTGGACGACGTCGTCCACAACGCCCGACCCGTGCCCCTCACGGATCAGGTTCGCGTGGACCGCGAGGAGATCTACGACCTCCTGGACCAGATGCGGGCGACGATCCCGGAGGAGATCAAGCAGGCGCGCTGGATCGTCAAGGAGCGCCAGGAGATGCTCGCCGAGGCCAAACGCGAGGCGGAGCGGATCGTCCGCGAGGCGCGCGAGCAGCAGGCCCGGCTGATCTCCGACGAGGAGGTCACCAAGCAGGCCGAGCGGGCCGCCGACGAGATCGTCGAGGACGCCCGCACGCGCGAGCGTGAGATCCGGCTCGGCGCCGAGGACTACGCCGACGAGATCCTCAACACGCTCGAGGTCAACCTGCAGAAGTTCCTGGCCGCCGTGCAGCGCGGTCGTGACCGACTGGCCGGGCGCGACGAAGAGCAGCCGGTCGCCGAGCTCGACGAGCAGTAGCGCGCAGACCCTCGCTTCAGTACGCGGCGCGCACCACCGCGAGGTCGTCAGCTCGCCAGGTGACCTCGCCATCGCTCCACTCCACGAGCTTGTCGAGCTCGCCGCCCTCGAAGACGTCGCCGATGACCAGTGAGCGGGAGTGGTCCTTTACCCGGCGGAAGAGTGCTTGCTTCTGCTGGTCGGTGAGGTCGTTGACGGAGAGCACTGAGATGACGAGGTCCCAGGGACCGTCGGGGAGCGGGTCCTCCATGCGGGCGAGCTGGACGTCGTCGTAGGTCTGGCGGGCGCGAAAGACCATGTCGGGGCTGGAGTCGAGCCCGATCACCCAGGCGTCGGGGTAGGAGTTGATCAAGCGGCGGGTCGTTTCGCCGGTGCCCATGCCGAGCTCGAGGACGCGCTCCGGCGGGAAGGGGATCGCGGCGATCGCCTGATCCTGCAGCTCGTCGTAACGCGGGATCCTGGTGCGGATCCGCTCCAAATACTCATCTGGCGTCCAGTCGAATTGACCCATTTCGTAACCTCGTCGGGAGGAGCCATCGTAAGCGGCCGGGCGGAGGAGCTCGCAATGGCCAGGACACAGACCACGATCATCGATCTCGCTCGACTCTCGCTGTCGCATGGAGAGGGCGCGCGGCTCGACCTTCCCGTTCGACTCGATCCGCTCGAGCTCGGCGGTCGGACCTATGCGCCGCAGGCGCAGGAGATGGAGGTGCGGGTCGACGTCTCCCGACCCAGCAACGGCTACGCCTTCAGGCTGCGTTTTCCGCTGCAGGTCGAGGGCCCCTGCATGCGCTGCCTCGAGGACGCGGCGGTCGAGAGCGAGGTCGACGTCCGTGAGGTCGACCAGTCCGAGACCGACGACGAGGAGCTGCGCAGCCCCTACGTCACCGAAGACGAGCTCGATCTCGGCCGCTGGGCCCACGACGCCGCTGTCCTCGCCCTCCCGACCCAGATCCTCTGTCGCCCCGACTGCGCCGGCCTCTGCCCGGTCTGCGGCGAGTCTCTCAACGACGCCGACCCCGAAGCTCACAAGCACGTTACCGGCGCTGACCCGAGGTGGAACAAGCTCAGAGAGCTGAAGCTGGACTGACGGAAGCCCCGATGTACGAGGGGTCGGGTGTCACTCCCGCGCAGCGGCGTCCTCTTTTTCGCCTGTCGACAATCTCGGACGGCCGCAAACTCCTCAGCGAAAAACCCAGCAAGCGGGAGGGACACCCGACCCCTCGCCCGCTACCATGCTGCGACTCATGGCCGTCCCCAAGAAGAGAACTTCGCGTACGCGGCGCGACAAGCGGCGCGCTCAGCACAAGGCCGGCAAGGCGCGGCTGAACGAGTGCCCGCGCTGCCATAGCCCGCGACTGCCGCACCGGGTCTGCCCGACCTGTGGGACCTATGCGGGCCGTGAGGTCATCAAGCACACGGTGGCTGAGCCCACCGCGGCCGCTTCCGACACCGAGTAGTCGATGGCCGGCGGCCCGACCGTCGCCCTCGACGGGTTTGGGGCCGAGCGGGGCTTTGAGGTGCTCGCCGAGGGCGCACGGATGGCCGCCGCCGACGGGATCCGCCTGCGGGTCTTCGGTCCCGAGCGGAAACTGGAGCTCGACGGCGCCGACGGAGTCGAGGTCATCCCCACCTCCGAGTGGATCGGCAACGAGGAGGACCCGGTGCCGGCAGTACGGAACAAGAAGGAGGCCTCGGTTGTACGCACGGCCCGTGATGTCGCCGAGGGTCGCTCGGACGCGATGGTCAGCCCCGGCTCGACCGGGGCGACGATGGCGGCGGCGACCTTCGGCCTCCGCCGGCTGCAGGGGGTCCAGCGGCCGGCGCTCGCGGTGCAGTTGCCGGTGCCGGGTAAGCCGGTGCTCTTCCTCGACGTCGGCGCCAACGTCGAGGTGCGGGCCCAGCACCTCGTCCAGTTCGCCTTCCTCGGCGCGGCCTTCACCGCGGCGGTGCTGGACGTCGAGCGCCCCCGGGTCGCTCTGCTCTCGGTCGGCGAGGAGGCGGGCAAGGGGAGGGAGGAGGTGGGCACCGCGCACCGGTTGCTCGCGGATGCCGAAGGAATCGAGTTCGTCGGCAACGTCGAGGGGCGCGACCTGCCGGCGGGCGGGGCCGATGTCGTCGTCACCGACGGCTTCACCGGCAACGTCTCGCTGAAGCTGATGGAGGGCACGGCGAAGGCCGTCACCGGGGCGATCCGCGATGCGGCGCGCTCCAACCCGCTCGCTGCGCTCGGCGGCGTGCTGATGCGCCCGGCGCTGGGGGGGCTGCGCCGCGAGCTGGACCCGGATGCCACCGGCGGCGCGATCCTGCTCGGGTTGCGCGGCATCGCGGTCGTCGGCCACGGCAGCGCCGGCGCCGAGGGAATCGCCAACGCGATCCGCCTCGCCGCGCGCTGCGCCGAGGTCGATGCGGTCGGCCGCACCGCGGCGCTGCTGGGAGAGGGCCGCGCCGGCCGGGGCGCCCTCGCGGCCGATGCGGACGCGTGATAGTACACCCGGCATGAACCGAGATGAGGTTTTCGATCTGGTCCGCGGTCATCTCGCCGAGGAGCTCGAGGTCGACCCCGGCAAGATCTCGGAGGAGACCCGCTTCAAGCAGGATCTGGACGCCGATTCGCTCGATCTGTACGAGCTGGTCATGGAGCTCGAGGACAATTACGGTGTCTCGGTCTCCGAGGAGCAGGCGACGCGGATCGAGACCGTCGGCGACGCGGTCGCGTTCGTCGTGGAGCACGCTCCGGGATGAGCGTCGAGACGCTCGCCGGTCTCGTCGCGGACCTGCCCGACGACCTGCGGCGCCTCGCCCTCACACATTCCTCCTGGACCGAGGAGCAACCCCTCTCCTATGAGCGACTGGCCTATCTTGGCGACAGCGTTCTCGCTCTGGCGATCGCCGGCGGCATCTACGAGCGCTTCCCCGGGGTCGATGCCGGCGGCCTCACCCGGATCCACAACCACACGGTGAGCGGCATCTCCTGCGCCGAGGTCGGACGTGAGCTCGGCGTGCCGGCGATGCTGGCTGAGGCTGAGCCCGAGGCCGAGGATGCGATTCCGGCCGAGGTGCTCCTCGCCGGCTCACGGCCACTGCCCGAGGTGACCGAGGCTCTGATCGGCGCCTGCTTTCTCGCCTTCGGCTTCGATCGTGTCGCGGCCGCGGTCGGCGATGCATTCGAGCGGCAGATCGAATATGCGGTCGAAGCGCCGGTGGATGCGAAGTCGGCACTGCAGGAGCTGCTCGCCCGCCGGCGGGCGCGCGTAACCTACGTCGTGATCGGGGAATCCGGGCCCGCGCACCAGCGCACCTTCGAGGTCGACGCGACCGTCGACGGCGAGCGGGTGGGGACCGGCACCGGTCGGAGCAAGATGGCGGCGGAGCAGATGGCGGCCGAGGAGGCGTTGAAGCGCCTGGGGGGGTGAAGGGGTCGCGTCCGACTCACCCGCCAGCCTTCCGAACGAGGGACAAGCATGTATCTGAGATCGATCGAGATGAAGGGGTTCAAGTCGTTCCCCGGCCGAACCAAGCTGGAGTTCTCTCCGGGGGTCAGCGTGATCGTCGGGCCCAACGGCTCGGGCAAGTCGAACATCACCGACGCGGTGCTCTGGGCGCTGGGCGAGCAGAGCCCTGGGGCGATCCGCGGCGCTTCGATGCAGGATGTGATCTCGGCGGGTGGAGAGGGCGTCGGCCGGCGCCGTGCCGCCGAGGTCGAGGTCGTGATCGACAACTCTCACGGGCGTGCCGCGACTGAGCTCTCCGAGATCGCCGTGCGCCGCACGCTCGACCGCTCAGGCGAGGGCGTCTATCGGCTGAACGGCGCGCGCTGTCGCTTGGTCGATGTGGTTGAGGTGCTCTCCGACACCAACCTCGGCCGCGAGATGCATTCGGTGATCAGCCAGGGGAGGGTCGAGTCGATCGTCCACTCCAAGCCCCGCGAGCGGCGTCTTCTGGTCGAGGAGGCCGCGGGTCTCGGCAAGCACCGCAAACGACGTCGCAGGGCCGAGCTGAAGCTGCGCGCCGCCCGCGACAACCTCGACCGCGCTCTCGATCTCGAGCGCGAGGCGCGGGCACGGTTGCGCCCGCTCAAGCGCCAGGCGCAGGCAGCCGAGCTGGGCGCCCGGATCGAGCGCGAGGAGCTTGAGCTGCGCGGTCGCCTCGTCGCCGAGGAGCTGCGCTTTGGCAAGGACCGGGCGTCGGCGGCGCAGAGGACGGCGGAGAAGTCCCGCGACGAGCGGGCGGCGATCGAGAAGCGGTTGGAAGAGGTGAGCGCGCGTCGCCGCGCCGCGGAGGAGCGCTTTGCTGCCCGTGATCGTGAGCGCACCCAGGCCTGGGGTCTGCTGACCAAGCTGCGCGGTGAGCAGCAGCGGATCGCCGTGCGCGCGGCCGCCCTCGCCGACCGCGTGGCCGAGCTGGAGGGCGCGCTGGAGGTGCTGCGAGCCGAATTCGGGCCGCTCACCCTCGACCTCGGCTCGACCGAGGGTGCCCCCGCCGAGCGGATCGGCAAGCTGGAGGAGGAGCTGACTGAGATCGATGCCGGCCTGACCAGTGCCGGCGAGGGCCTCGCCAGGGCGCGCTCCGGAGACGCGGTCGAGTCCGAGCGCGAGGAGGCGCTGGGACAGATCCAGGCCGGTGCCGAGCGTGCCGTCCGCCACGCTCGCCGTGCCGAGGGACTGCTCGGTGAGCGCCACCGCGAGGCGTTGCGCGCCCGGGTCGCCGCCGGCGAGGAGCTGCTCGACGACGTCGCCGCCGCCACGGCGGCCACGGCGGCGCTGGAGAGCGCGATCCGCATCCGGATCGAGCGGATCGAAGCGAAGGTCGTCGGCGAGGAGGGCGACGGCGACGCGATCGCCGAGGAGATGCGCGAGTGCTCGCGCCAGGAGTCCGAGCTGCAGGTCGAGATCAAGGCCGCCTCCGACGCCCTCACGGAGGCCCAGGTGGAGGCGGCGCACCTCGGTGATCGCCAGGCGGAGGCGGCCAAGGAGTTGGCCTCGATCGCCGAGCGTCTCGGCGAGGAGGTCGAACCGGCCGAGGAGGCATTGAGCGAGGAGGAGCGGGAGGACATCGACCGGCGGTTGCAGCGGCTGGAGCGTCGCCGCGCGCAGATCGGCCCGGTCAACCCGCTCGCCGAGCAGGAGTACGAAGAGGCGCGCGAGCACGTCGAGTCGCTGCAGATGCAACGCGAGGACACCGAGCGGGGCATGCACGAGCTGGAGGCGTTGATCCGCGACATCGACCGCGAGATCGAGCGCGCCTTCGAGCAGACCTTCGAGGCGACGGCGAAGAACTTCGAGGAGATGGTCGAGCACCTCTTCCCCGGCGGACGCGGCCGCCTGCGGCGGGTGAGCCTGCAGGCGGTGCGAGAGGTCGGGGAACCGGAGACGGCCGACGGCGCGGAAGAGGTCGAGGAGGGCGAGGGGATCGAGGAAGAGGAGCGCGAGGTCCTCGGGGTCGAGATCGAGGTCACCCCGGCCGGCAAGTCGACGCGCAAGCTCTCGCTGCTCTCCGGCGGCGAGAAGTCGCTGGTCGCGCTCGCCTTCGTCTTCGCCGTCTTCCTCGCCCGCCCCTGCCCCTTCTACATCCTCGACGAGGTCGAGGCGGCGCTCGACGACGCCAACATCGACCGCTTCCTGCAGCTGATCCGGCGCTTCTCCGACCGGGCCCAGTTCGTCATCGTCACCCACCAGAAACGCACGATGGACGCCGCCGACGTGCTCTACGGCGTGACCATGGGCGGCGATGGCGTGACCAAAGTCGTCTCCCGTCGCCTGCCGCGTGAAGTCGAGGCGGAGGAGAGTGACCCGGCAAGCCCGCCTCCTTTCGCCGGAGTCGGCGCCGAGCAGAGCGAGACGGCCCCCGGAGTGCTTGGCCAAAAGTCACCCGGTGAGCCGTCCGCCCGCGACGACTCGGCCGCCGCGGCCTAGCCGATGTCCACCTCTTGGCAGGAGGTCTTTGATCTCGGTGCGCGCGATGCGATCGCCGCTGGGGCGGAACCGGAGAGCGAGGAGCGCCGCCGCGGCGTCTTCAGCCGCCTGCGCGAGAGCCTCTCCAAGAGTCGCCAGGCGCTGGCCGAGGAGATCTCGGCCAGCCTCTTCGATCGGATCGACGAGGAGACCTGGGAGCGGTTGGAGGAGGCTCTGATCCTGGCCGACGCCGGTGCGCCGACCACGGCCGAGGTGGTCGAACGACTCGAGCGCGAGGTCGACGCGGGGACGGTCTCGCCCGACGGCGAGGCGGTGCGCGACCGCCTCATCGAGATCCTCGCCGAGGTCTCCTCCAACGGCCGTGCTCCGATCGACCTCAGCGGCGAGCCGGCCGTGCTGCTGATGGTCGGCGTCAACGGCACCGGCAAGACGACGACGATCGGCAAGATCGCCTGGCATCTGTCAAGGGAATTCGGCCTTTCGGTCGTGCTCGCCGCCGCCGACACCTACCGCGCCGCCGCCGCCGAGCAGCTCGCCGAGTGGGCCGAGCGCGCCGGGGCCGAGCTGATTCGCTCCAAGCCCGGCGGCGACCCCGGCGCCGTCGCCTTCGACGCGATCGCCGCCGCCCGCGCTCGCGGCGCCGACGTCGTCATCGTCGACACCGCCGGTCGTCTGCACACGCAGGGCAACCTGATGGATGAGCTGGCCAAGGTGCGCCGCGTGATCGCCAAGCAGATGCCCGACGCGCCGCACGAGACGCTGATCTCGATCGACGCGACCACGGGCCAGAACGGCCTGCGTCAGGCGCAGGTCTTCTCCGAGGCGGTCGAGGTCGACGGCGTCGTCCTGACCAAGCTCGACGGTACGGCCAAGGGCGGCATCGTGCTGGCGATTGCGGGTGAGCTCGGCATCCCGGTGAAGCTGATCGGCACCGGCGAGACGCTCGAGGACCTGCGTCCCTTCGATCCCGAGGACTTCGCCCGCGCCCTCCTCGCCGAGTAGCCGCACACCCAGCCGCACACGCAAGCGCGGTAGAGGTTTGAACCGCATACCGGACCAAACCTCGACCGCACTTCCGTAGTCTCCGCTGGGGTGTTCGACCAACTATCCGATCGGCTGCAGGCGACTCTCTCCGACGTCCGCTCGCGCGGCAAGCTGAGCGAGGGCGACGTCGATGCGGCGATGCGCGAGATCCGCCTCGCGTTGCTCGAGGCCGATGTCAACTTCAAAGTCGTCAAAGCCTTCACCAAGACGCTGAAGGAGCGCTGCCTCGGCGCCGACGTGCTGGAGAGCCTCGACCCCGGGCAGCAGGTGGTGAAGATCGTCAACGAGGAGCTGACCGGCCTGATGGGCGGTACCGGGCGCGAGCTCGCCCTCGCCTCGAAAGGGCCCACGGTGATCCTGATGGCCGGCCTGCAGGGCTCGGGCAAGACGACCGCCTGCGCCAAGCTCGCCCGCCACCTGGGCGAGCAGGGCAAGAGCGTCGCCCTCGCGGCCTGCGACGTCTACCGTCCGGCCGCCGTCGACCAGCTGGTCACCGTCGGTGAGCGGGCCGGCGCCCACGTCTACCAGCAGGGCACCGACGCCGACCCGGTGGAGATCGCCGCATGGGCGCTCGACCGGGCCCGCGAGGAGGAGCGCGACGTGCTGATCGTCGATACCGCGGGTCGCCTCCACATCGACGCGGACCTGATGGACGAGCTGGCCAAGATTCGCAAGCGGACCAACCCGCACAACGTGCTGCTGGTGGTCGATGCGATGACCGGGCAGGACGCCGTCGCCGTCGCCGAATCGTTTGCCGAGGCGGCGGAGTTCGACGGCGTGGTGATGACCAAGCTCGACGGTGACGCCCGTGGCGGCGCCGCGCTCTCGGTCAAGGCGGTCACCGGCAAGCCGATCCTCTTCGCCTCCACCGGGGAGAAGCTCGAGGCCTTCGAGCGCTTCCATCCCGACCGGATGGCCTCGCGCATCCTCGGTATGGGCGACGTGCTCAGCCTGATCGAGAAAGCCGAGCAGCAGGTCGACGAGAGCCAGGCCGAGGATCTGCAGCGCAAACTCGAAGGCGACGCCTTCACGCTCGAGGACTTCCTTCAGCAGATGAAACAGGTGCGCAGGATGGGCCCGCTCAGCGGATTGATCGGGATGCTGCCGGGGATGGGGGCGATGAAACAGCTGAAGAACGCCGACGTCGACGAGGGCGAGCTCGACCGGGTCGAGGCGATCATCCTCTCGATGACGCCGTTGGAGCGCGCCAACCCGGCGATCATCAAGGGCTCGCGGCGCAAACGGATCGCCGATGGCTCGGGGACGAAGATCCAGCAGG
>JASLJO010000259.1 GCA_030152505.1 Solirubrobacterales bacterium
CTTCCAGATCGCCGACTTCATCAAGGGCATCGACGCGCTCGTACATACGAAGAAGAACCGTGTTCGCGTTGACGGCCGTCTTGTGACGGTCGACGGTTTCTCGCTGGAAGCCTCGCCGGAAGAGGGCTTCCCCGCGCTTAAAGCGAGCTTTGCCTTGACCACCTACCTGACGCCGCCGGGCGAAGACTCCGCCGCGGGGGCGGCGCCGGAAGCACCCAGCCCGGGCGAAGCGACGCCGGCGGCGGCGACGATCGGAGCGGCGCCATGAAGCGGCTGAAGGGACCGGAGCTGAAAACGCCGGCTTTCCTCAGCGACCTCTACTACGACCTGCGCGATCGCCGTCTGCTGCCGCTGGTCGCGCTGGTGATCGTCGCCATCGCCGCGGTTCCCTTCCTCCTCGGGGGCGAACCCGAAAAGCCATACGTTCCGGGGCCGGGGGGCGCTCTCTCCGCGCTCGGATCGGGAAAGACCTCCAAGCTCACCGTCGTCGAGGCCACGCCCGGCCTGCGTAACTATCGCAAGCGCCTTGCGGACCGCAGTCCGACCAACCCCTTCAAGCAGCGTTACACCGGCTTGCCGGCATCCGCCGAGGTGCAGAGCGGCGGCTCGGCCTCGGAAGGGCCGGGTGGTGGCTCACTCACCGTCACCGAAAGCACGACCGAAACCACGGAAGTCACTGAAAGCGGAGGCTCGGGCAGTTCGCCTGCCGGCGGCGGTGAGGAAGGACAGGCCCCGAAACTCGAATTCGTGATCGATGTGCAGATCGCGCACACGGAAAAGGCGCCCGACGGCAGCGAGAGGATGAGCCCCTGGGAAGCACGGCACGACGTGCCGGTCCTGGCACAGCTGCCGAGCAGGAAGACGCCGGTGGTGACCCTGCTGGGTGGCAATTATCGGACCGGGCGACTTGTCTTCCTCGTCGCGCATACGGTCAGGTCGATCAGCGGCGAGTACAGCTGTGCCAGCCGGACCGAGGTCTGCGAACTGCTCGAAGTGAGCGAAGGCACGCTGCTCGAATACGTCTACGAGCCGACGGGGGTGCGCTATGCGATCAAGGTGACGCATGCCGCGGTCATCCCAGCGCGCAAGCACAACGCCTCACGGTCCTCTCGTGCGGCCTTCTCCCTTGTGCGCTCCGGCGCCGTGCCGAGGCCATAGCTTCAGTAAGTGAAGCATTGGCGCTAAACTCGCTGTAGCGAGCCATCGAACGCAATCCGGCTCGCGCCGAAGGTTCCGAACATGAGCGCCGAGAGCAACTCCCGCTGTCCCGTCTGTCGCACCGCCGACGTCGTCTGCGGCAAGTGGACCCTTTTGGTCATCCGCGACCTGGCCGACGGCTGCAGCCGTTTCTGTGAGCTCGAGCGCTCGCTCGAGGGGATCAGCCCACGCACCCTCTCGCTGCGCCTGCGGGCGCTGGAAGAGGAGGGCATCGTCGCCCGCAACACCTTCCCCGAGGTGCCGCCCCGCGTCGAGTACGAGCTGACCGAGAAGGGCGAAGCCCTCGTCCCCCTGATCGAAGACATGCGCCGCTACGGCACCCGCTGGCTGTTCGAAGAAGAGCCGGCGAGGGCCGTTCCTGCGTAGCCGGGTAGGGCTGCCAGGTGTCCCCGGTGGAACCCGCCGACGAATCGTCCGCCAGGGTTCCGGCCTTGGCGTGCTCACAGGTTCCCCTCGGGGGACCCTTGGCAGCTCCTGCAAGCGGTCGTGCAGGCGCAGGAACGACATGACGTTGGGGAAAGCTGAAAGGCGTGCGCGATGCTCTGCTCAACGAGCCGCTGCGGCGACTTGCCGCCGAGGCGGCCACCCGCCTGACCACGCTGGTTGCCGGCGGGGACCAGATTCCCTTCGACGTCGCTGAGTCCGCCGGACCGGACGACGCCTTCTTCCACAGCTACGTCCCGCTGACGGCGCGCTACGTGCGCGAGCGTGAAGCCGAGCTGCGCACCCTGCCCGCCTTCGAGCCGGCGCGCGAAGCCGTCGTCCTGGCCGACGTCGCCGCTCCTTATCTGGAGGAGCGGGGCGAGCATGTCCCCGCCGAGCCGGGCGAGCGGGCCGCGCGCCTGCTGACGACCTTCCTCGCCGATCTATGGGATGGCTGCGGCGAGTTCTCGCTCGACCGCGAGCGGCTCGAGGACGCACTCGCGGTCCTCGACGCCGAGGCCGGCGACGTCGATGAAGCGGACGTGATCGTCGTGCCGCTCGTCGGCTTGCGGATGTCGGCCACCCGTGTGGGGTTGCCGCACGGTATGCAGCTGGTCCGCGCCGATGCCTTCGATGCGCCGATCGAGGCGATGCGCAGCGAGGGCATGGGCCGCGCCTCCTGGGAGCCACAGTTCCTGGCGATTGTCGAGCAGGAGGAGGGACCCGACAGCGCCGCCGCGGCGTTGGCCCAGCTCAGCGACCTGATCAGCGTCATGCGTCTATATAAGAGAGGTGGCGTCGGACTCGGCCCACATGCCTTTGCGCCGACCGGAGAGGGCCGCTGGCGCCGTATCGCCACCGGCGCCCCCGCGCCGCGTGGCGATGGCTACAGGCTGGACGACGAGGAGGCGGCGCAGCTCGCCGACCTGGCCGAGACATTGGAGGCGCGGCCCGACCCGGCCGGACCCCTGGCCTGGGCCGTGCGTCGCTTCGAGCTCGGCTGCGAGCGCCCCTCGGCGCCCGAAGGCTTGAGCGACCACCTGCTGGCACTGCGTGCCGTGCTCGACGGTCAGGGCCCGGTGGGCGCCTCGTTGCCGATGCGCGCCGCGGCGTTGATTGCCGACGGCTCGACCGACCGCCTTGCTGCCCGCGAGCGGGTCGAAGCGGCGATGGAGCTCGAGCGGGCTCAGATGGCCGGCGTTTCGCGCGACTCCGCCGCCGGTCTGGCCGGCTGGGTCGAGGAGAGCGTGCGCCGCATCCTCCGCCAGGCCGCCCTCGGCGAGCTCGGCGCCGACCTCAACGAGGCCGCCGACGAGACCCTGATCGCCACCGGCTTGGACACGGGCGACGCGTCCATCGCCGTCGCCGAGGAAGTCCACGCCGACACCGACGCCGACGCCGACACTGGGCCTGATTCCCAGCGCGGTAGAGGTTTGATCCGCTCTGCGACCCAAAGCTCTACCGCGCTCGGTGGCGAACCGACCATCCCCGAGGAGGAGTACGACATGGAGCAGGACACCCGCATCCTCGAGCCGGTTCCGGCCGAGGACGAGATCCGCATCACCGCCCGCGACTGGATGGAGGAGGTGGAGGTGGACGAGAGCACGCTCGACTTCCCCGCGATCGCCGGTGACCTTGCCAACCGCGAGCGCATCGACACTCCGCGCGTCCGCCACCTCTTCCCGGTCCCTGAGGACGCGGACTGGGAGGTACGCGAGCTGAACTACGACCACTACCGCAACGCCGGCTAGGCCCGGCCGGCGGCTATCTCGATCCGCTCCTCGCTCGAGGCGAAGAGGTAGCGGTTGATCTCGGCGAGGCCGCCGAGATCGTGGACGTCCTCGTCCAGGTAGGGGATGCGGATCACGCCCTTGGTGCGCAGCTCGGCCGCCAGGTGCTCGATGTTGCGCGCGTCGCGCTCGGCCAGCGCCTGGTAGTCGGCGAAGTTCTCGCAGACGCGCGTCGCCAGGTCCCCGTCGCCCAGCCGTGAGGCCAGGGTGCCCTCGAGGTCGGCTGGGTCGCCGTCCCCACGCAGACGCTCGGCCGGGTAGTGGACCTTGTTGACGATGACGCCGCCGAAAGGCAGTTTCGCCTCGACCAGCTTGCGGTGGAAGTAGACGGCCTCGTCGATCGGCTCGCCCTGAGGGCCGCAGACGACCAGGAAGCAGGTGTGCGGGTCGGCGAGCAGGTTGTTGACTCGCTTGGCGCGCGCCTGGAAGCCGTCGACCATGCCGCTGAAGGCGTTGAAGAACTCGGCCAGGTCGGCAAGCAGGTCGAAGCCGACGATTCGCTTGAAGACCGAGAGCGCGACCGACGCCCCGCGGCCGGCGACGCGGGCCGCCAGCCCGGTCGGGCGCATGAAGACGCGCAGCGAGCGGCCTTCGATGAACTGGGTGAGGCGTTTGGGTGCCTCCAGGAAGTCGAGCGCGTTGCGGGTGGGGGGCGTGTCGAGGACGAGCAGGTCGAAGCGGCCTTCGGTGTGCAGCTCGAAGAGCTTCTCCATCGCCATGTACTCCTGCGAGCCGGCCAGTGCGTTGGAGATCTGCTGGTAGATGCGGTTGTTCAGCACCCGGTCGCGCGACTCCTCGTCGGGCGCCTGGCGGGCGACGAGCTCGTCGAAGGTCGCCTTGGCGTCGAGCATCATCGCCCACAGCTCGCCCTGCATCTCGATCCCATGGCGTTTGAACAGCTCAGGGTCCACGCGCTCGGCCTCGTTGCCGAGCTCGCGCAGGCCGAGCGAGTCGGCGAGCCGCTTCGCCGGGTCGATCGTCAGCACGCAGACGCGCAGCCCGCGCGCCGCCATGCCCGTGGCGATCGCCGCCGCGGTGGTCGTCTTGCCGACGCCGCCCGAGCCGGCACAGATACAGATGTCCTTGCCCGCGAGGATCTCGTCCACCGCGGGCATCAGGTCAGTCTCCTGGCGAGCCGTTGGGCGGCCTCGACGTCCAGCTCGGGCTCGAAGAGGAAGGGCAGGGTCTTGACCGGCGCCTCTACCCGGCGTCGCAGGCGGGCGAGCTGCGCGCGCTGGGAGCGGGCGCGCCCGTGCTCGGAGGCGGCGGCACGGGCGGCGGCGCGGACCATGCCGTTCTCGCCGCCGGCCAGCCCAGCGAGGAGCTCGGCCTCCTGTTTGGAGAAGCGCTCCGGATAGAGCCCGTTGAGGTAGATGCGGTCGACCGCGACGCCGACCTCAGAGCGCAGCTCCCGCTCCAGTGCCGCCGACTCGTTGACCGGCATCTCCTCCGGCAGGGCGACGATCGCCGTCCCGGTGTGCTCCTTGTCGGTGATCAGCCGGTCGAGCGCCTGCGCCTGGCTGTGGATCGGTCCCACGCGGGCGATCGCGGCGAAGGTGCGCGGCGTCTGCAGGAAGCCGATCCCGTGCCCGGTGGCGGGAGCGTCGACGATCACCAGGTCGTACTTGCGCCCACTCTTCACCTTGCGGTCGAGCTGCGCCAGCTCCCAGATCTTGCCGATCGTGACCAGCTCCTTGAGCCCGGGGGTGGCGGCGGCGAGGTAGGAGAAGATGCGGCTGCGGAAGAGCATGTCGCGCATCGCCCGCACCTTCAGCTGCATGAGGACGTACTCGCGCATCGACTCGTCGGGGTCGATCGAGATCGACCACAGGTTCTCCGCCATCTCGACCTCGTGGAAGCCGACCTCGGTGTGCTCGAAGATCCG
>JASLJO010000016.1 GCA_030152505.1 Solirubrobacterales bacterium
ATCTCGATGTACCTGCCGATCTTCAGCCTCTACGAAAAGATCCGCTGAGTCACGTCCGGACCTCGCCAAGGGCGACGCGGGCGCCGAGCACCCGGCGCCGCCCCTTCGCTCACAGCACTACGGTGTTGTTTTAATCCCGCATTCTGTTGTTATTTGGGCTTCGTTCTCACATTTTATTGTGATTTTGCCGGTAGACCTGGCGACCTGGTCCACATTGCCGCAGTTGATTAGCGGTCCGAACGTCCGTTTGATGCTCACTTCCGATTCTGTTGTGGTCACTTCGAATGCGCCGATTGTCTCATCCTTGTAATCGATGTTGTCGACTGTCGTCGATTCGATCTGGTATGTGCACTTCAATTCCGTGTGCGCAGCGTCTTTGAACGCGTGTACTTCTATCTTTTTGCCTTCCGGGCAAATGATGTGATAGTCACCGCTGAATTCGTCGGCTTTGAAACCCGTGCCTTTTTTTGTTTCGTGGAAATGGATTGTGAATTTAAAGTGGCAGCCGTTCGCTGTCACTGTCACCGGGTCGTTGATCCCGGTGAGGCTGTTGTGCAGGACGCATTTTTCGAAGGTCGGGGTCGTTGTGATGCCGGTCGTCGGTCCCGTGACTTCCGAGCTTGCGAATTTGGCGGCTTCGCATTCGATGGCGCCAGCCGCCGTGACGAATTTGTGTTTTTCCGCCGCCTGTTCGCCTGTCACGAAGCACGGATACCCGTCGCACCAGACATGGGCGATTGGTTCTGTGGTTGCCGAAGCGCCGGACGCCGAGATCGCGCTGAACGCGAACATGGCTGCCAGGGCGAGGCTCAACAGCTTGAGGTTGCGAATCATCCTGTTCCTTTCGGTTTGACCTCTTAGAACGGGGTGGCTGGCCGGCCAACCGATATTGATCAAGAGACTTATAGCATTAAATCCACGGTTAGAATTGATGGTTGGCCGCATGGTCGCCGTCGGCGAGGAAGCCGGCCGGCCGAGCACATGCTCTCCAAGATCGCCGACTTCTACGAAACCGAGGTCGACGCCAAGGTCAAAGCCCTCACCTCGCTGATCGAGCCGCTGATGATCGTCTTCGTCGGCGGCGCCGTCGGCTTCATCGTCATCTCGATGTACCTGCCGATCTTCAGCCTCTACGAAAAGATCCGCTGAGCTACGCCCTGGCTTCGCTAGGGGCGACCCAGGCGCCAAGCACCCCGCGCCGCCCCATCGCTCAGAGCACTACGGTGTTGTTTTGATTCCGCATGATGTTGTTTCTGTGAATGCGTTTTCGCATTTCGCTGTGACTTTGCCCGTATATTTGGCGGTCTGGTTTTCAGCGCCGCAGTTGAGCAGCGTGCCCGACGTCCGTTTGATGCTCGTCGAGCTTTCTGTGGCGTTCACTTCGATCGCGCTGCTTGTCTCGTCTTTGTAGTCGATGTTGTCGACTGCCGTCTGTTCGACTACGTATGTGCACTTCAATTCCGTGTGAGCGGCATTTTTGTAAGCGTGTATTTCGATCTTGCTGCCTTCCGGACACGTAAGATCTGCGTCACCGCTGAATTCGTCGGCTTTGACACCCGTGCCTTTTTTTGTTTCGTGGAAATGGATTGTGAACTTATAATCACAATCGTTAGTTGTCACTGTCGCGGGGTCGGTGGTTCCGGTGAGGTTATTGTGCAGAGCGCAGCCTTCATATTTCGGCCTCACTGTCAGACCGGTAGTCGGTCCGGTCAGTTCCGAACTGACGAATTTGGCTACTTCGCATTCGACCGCACCGGCCGCCGTGACGAATTTGTGTTTTTCGGTCGGGGGCTGTTCGCCTCTCAGGAAGCAGCCCGAGGCATATCCGTCGCAGAAGACGTGTGCGATTGGCCCTGTGATTTCTTCTTCTCCTCCTCCTTCTGGTGTTGTTTTGACCCCGCATGATGTTGTTGCTTGCGCTTTGTTCTCGCATTTTGTTGTGACGCTACCCGTGTATTTCTGGGTCTGGTTTTCAGCGCCGCAGTTGAGCAGCGTGCCCGACGTCCGTTTGATGCTTGTAGGGCTTTCTGTTGTGGTCAGTTCGATCGCGCTGGTTGTCTCGTCTTTGTAGTCGATGTTGTCCACTGTCGTCGCTTCGACCTGATATGTGCACTTAAGTTCCGTGTGAGCTTCGTTTTTGAACACATGAAATTCGATTTTTTTGCCTTCTGGACAGATGATGTGAAAATCACCGCTGAACTGGTCAGCTACAACCCCGCCACCTTTTTTTGTTTCGTGGAAGTGGACTGTGTATTTGTAGTCGCAACCGTTATTTGTCACTGTCGCCGGGTCGGTGGTTCCGGTGAGATTGTTGTGCAGGACGCATTTTTCCTGGGTCGGAGTGATTGTGAGGCCGGTCGTCGGCCCGGTGATTTCCGAGCTGGCGAATTTGGCCACTTCGCATTCGATTGCGCCGGCTGCGGTGACGAATTTGTGTTTTTCCGCCGCGGGCTGTTCGCCTGTCACGAAGCACGGGTATCCGTCGCAGAAGACGTGGGCGATTGGTTCTGTGGCGGCCGATGCTCCGGAAGCCGAGATCGCGCCGAGCGCGAGGACGGCCGCCAGGGCGAGCCCCAGCAGCTTGAGGTTGGAAGTCATCTTGTTCCTTTCGATTGGCCCCCGAAGGGGTGGCTGGCCGGCCAACCGATGGACTGATCAAGAGACTTATAGCATTAAACGAGCGGACGGGTGAGCCGCGTCGAGGACCGGCTCACGCCCTAACCCGCGCTGAGACGAGACCTTCCTCAGCGCCGGTGCCGCTTGTGCTTCCGCGCCGCCCCACACTTCACTGCCGCCACCACGAGCCGGGTGTGGGAGAGCTTGCCGTTCTGCCCGGTGAGGCTCGCGTCGGCCTTGTTTCGCCTCGGCTTGAAGCAGAGGTTGCGGGAGTTGATGATCAGGCCCTTCTCTGCTCCCTGCATGGAGAGGATGAAGCGGCTGACCGGGGCGTCGGGGATGTCCGTGAAGGTGCTGCGGATGCCGCCATGGATGGAGTCGATGCGGGCGGCGAGCTCGATGTCTACGAGCCCGTGCAGGGCGATGACCAGGTCGGGCAGGTTGTGGTTGGAGGAGCGCAAGAAGACCGGGCCGCTCAGGGGTTCATCCAAGAGCGGGCTCCAGGCCTTGGCGGAGCCGTAGCGGGCGCCGTCGGGACACTCGGAGCCGTGGCCAGCGCCCGCGGCGAACTGCACCCTGGTGCAGATCGTGCGGATGTGAGCCTGGTCGAGGAAGGCGCTGTGGGGCAGGGTCACGACAGCTTGGGCGAAGTTGGCGTCGCCGGCCCTGGGGGTGACCACCGCCGTCAGCGCCGGATGGCCGCCCCGCCTGGTGCCGCCGTTCAGCTTGATCCCGAGCCTCGGCTTGAAGCCGAGCGATGCGCAGCCCGCCGCCTGGTAGCGGGCCGCGAGCCCGACCGGGTGGTCGGGCAGCGGGGCGAGCAGCGTGCCGCCGCCGAAGAGGGTCGCCCTCGCCTGCTCTTCTTCGCAGCTGGTCGCGTTCAGGGTGAAGTCCGGGCGGTCGGCGTAGACCCGCAGGTCCCTGACGTTCAGCGGGATGCCCTGCAGGATGTGGGGGATCGGGTCTGAGGCCGAGCCGTCGGCCTCGACCGCGGCGGTGAGCGGGTTGAGGGTCAGCGCCACCCTGACCACGACCGTGCCGGCGTCGAAGGGCCCCGCCACGGCGGGGGTGATCGAGACGACCGAGAGGGGATCGCCGTGGTAGGGACCGGCCAGATAGAGCTTGCCGGCCACGTAGGTGAGCTGGGAGCCGACTCCCGCCCCGGCCACCGTCCTGCCGATCTGGGATGCGGCTTTGCAGCTCGGATCGTTCAGCTCGGCCGTGCCGCCGTGCTCACCGGTCCTCGAGAGTGCCTGCGCGATCCCCGCCTCGGGGCAGTAGGGGATGCCGGCGATCTTGCCGAGCACTCCCGGCGGCAGGGTGGCGGAGAACTTGGTCATGTCCTGTTCGCCGTCGCCGCGCGTCAGGCGCATGTCAAACGGCGAGTAGCGCCCCGCGGCGTTGTTCTCGGTCCCCGCTTCAAAGCCCGGGCCGAAGGGTGCCGCTCCGCCCGGGCAGGGCGAGTTGTTCGGCCCACTGATCACCTGGAAGGTCGAGGTCGATTCCACCGGCGGGTTGCCCGACCACGGGTAGAGCAGCGCCTTGACGTCGAAGTCACCGCAACCGGGCGGGGTGATCAGGGGGGCCCTGCCGCCTTCGCGGAAGTGCAGGCGAAAGTGGCTGAAGGGCAGCTGGGGCATGTCTTCGGAGTAGGTGATGAGCTGGCCGGTCTGGGGGTCGGGTTCGACCCGCAGCGGCTGGGTGACGAGGATGCCGAGCTCGGGGTCCTTGATCACCACATACAGGGCAATCAGGGAGTGCTCGGGGTTCTGGTAGGGCTCGGCGACGTAGAGCGAGCCCTTGAGGATCGTGTCCTTGAGAAGCGGCGTTTCGACCTCGATCGTGCCGATCTTGGAAGCCTCCGGGCATCCTTGCCCAGGCGCGGAGTCGGCCGTCTCGCGGGCCACGTCGGCTTCGCTGCATACCTCCAGGCCTTCGGCCTGGGAGGGGTTGACGGTCATCCCCTGCGGCAGGGTGACGACGACTTTTTCGACGTCGGAGGCCGCGGTGGCGCCTTCTTTGGCGCTTGCGATGCCCTCGTCGGTGAGGTTGAGCGCGAAGTCAAGGCCGGCGGGGCTGGTGGCGGCCCTCGAGGTGGGCTGGGCGGCGATCGAGGGCTGAAAGCGCAGGCGATCGCAGCCGATGAAGCCCTGCGGGTTGGGCGGAATGGCTTCGTCGTGGGTGAGGGCGGAGCCGGTGACCCAGGCGGGGTCTGAGAGGTCCGGCCCTCCGCCGGCCAGGATCGCGCCCGGCTGCTGCCAGGAATCGGCGGCGTAGGTGGTTGCGAGGGGCCCGCCGCAGGCGCGGGGCAGGGTGAGGTATGGGACGGGCGTGCCGCCGGAGGGGCATTTGCCCGAGACGATTTCGCTTTTGAGGCAGGAGCGTTCGGCGTCGTGGGCGGGATCAGCGGGGACGCCCCAGAGGGTGACCTTGGAGCTAAGCAGGGTGATGATGTTGGAGATCGAGGTGACTGAGGCGATGACGTTGTAAGGGGGGGCGGGGCTTAGGCGCAGGTCGATCACCACCGGCACGATGCCGTGGGCGGCATAGAAGCCGATCCGCTGGGCGACGCCGTGGGGGGCCTTGAGGTTGACGACGGGGTCGCTGAAGAAGGTGCTGGGCGTGCCTTCTTCGTTCGTGCCGATCGTCGATTCGGCGATCCCGAGCTGGGTAGCCGCCGGGCAGGCGTGGCCTTCGCCGCCGCCGAAGAGGTCCTCCGGGCAGGTCGGGACGGCGTCGGGGTTGCCGGCAAGGCCCGGCATCTGGGTGGCGAAAAGGTCGCGCAGGTCACCGTCGGCGAGCTCCACCGGTTTGCCTTTGCTTTCGCCCAGGTGGCTGTTGAGGGTGACGGCGGTCGAGAGCGAGAAGGGGTGGGAGCCGGCCTGCAGGGCAAAGGTCCCTTTGCTGCCGGCGATGGAGACGTCGAAGCTCTCGACCCCGAAATCGGCGCGGGCGGCGGGGGCCAAGGCGCCCAGCGAGAGCAGCAGCGCGCAGGCGAGGAGCGTCAGGCGCCTCATCGTGCCCTTCCCTGCGAGTGGCGGGCATGATGGTGGCGCGTCTTGGGCTTTATGCAGCGCACCTTGCCGTTTCGGCGCACCCGCCTCTTGCCCTTGGGGCAGCGCAGCTTCTTTGGCGGTTCTGCCACGTTGCCCGGGCCCCGGTAGGCGGAGCTCGCCGGGGTCACGGCCTGGGGCGCGGCGGCCGGGGACTGGCAGGCTTCGCCTTCGCACTCCGCAGTGGCCGATTTGGGCTCGGGGAAGCCACCGTTGACACGGGCGTCGTAGAGGTCGCGGAGTCCTGGATCGGCGGCCACCAAACTGGAGCGGGTGTAGAAGAAGATGTCCGAGCCGTCGGCGGAGGCGTCGACGAAGGTCGAATCGTCAGAGCTCGTGCCCGCGGAGATCAGGCTGAGGCAGCCGCCGTTGGCCGCGAAGTAGTTGGGATCTTTGGTGTCACAGCGGCCCTCTTCGGGCGCCTCCCACTGATAGACGTCTTTGGTGCCGTCGGTGTCGGTGGACAGCAGGGCGTCGAAGCTCTCGAAGAAGAGCCGTCGCCCGTCAGCGGACAGCGCCCGCGAGGGCTGGTGCTCGTTGTTCCAGCCGGGGACCAATGCGGCGATCCAGACCGCTCCGCCGGCGCTGCTGATCAGTCGACCGCTCGGTCGCGCCCCGCTCGGGTTGCAGGAAGCGCAGACCAGCCTCGCTTCGCCTCCCCCACCCGCCGCGTCATAGACGTAGATCTCCGCATCCGGTTTGCCGCTGACGAGGTCGGCGTTGTCGTATTCGGTCAGGCCCGCCGCCGAGCCGAATGCCGCGTGCAGGCCGTCGGGGGAGACGCGCGAGGTGCGTTCGATCGGTCGGTCGGAGAACGGCTTGAAGGAAGCGCCTTTGACACCTTCGTAATCAACACCGGCGAGAGTGCCGATGAAGGAGGGGCCCTGGCCGCGTTCATAGAGGTAGAGGTTGCCCTCCCCGGCGATCGCGCTCTCACCCAGCGGGTTGGGCCCGGCGCCGAGGTCTTGGTTGGAGGCGAAGTAGACGCGGTCGGCGTCTTCGCTCGCCCCCATGAAGGCGAGGACGCCGCCGGCGATCGGGGTGGCCGGTTCGGCCTGGTGGGCCGCACCCGCCACCGCGTCGTATTCATAGAGCGTCCCGGCTTCGATGAAGATCGCGCGGCTGCCGTCGGCGGAGGCCGCCTGGAATTCGGCGTTGCCGCCGGGTGAGACCAAAAGGGTGCAGGCCAGCTGCGGTTCGGTGCAGTCGCTGTGGGCTTCCAGGGAGGTGGATGAGAGCGTCTGCGTCGCCGCCGCCGAGAGGGTGAGCGAGCCTTCCGCGACGGCGATTATCTGCGTCCCCGCCGGGATGCCGGTGCCGGCAATCGTCTGGCCGACGGCGAAGGGCGCGGGGCCTTTGGAGAGGATCGTCGCCGAACCGGAGGCGGTGGCGCTTTTGTCGAGCGTCAGCGTTTCGGCCCCCGGCCCGCATTGCGGAGCGCAGGAGACGATTTTGGTGCCCGCCGGCACTTTGCCGAGCGCGGTCACCGGATGCCCGGCGAGGAATTCGCCCACTTCGGTCCCTTCCAGGGAGACGACGGGCGAGGCGGCGACAAAGGCGCCTTTGCCTTTTGCCGCGATCAGGTTGGTCACCGTGGTCGAGCCGGAGGCGAGGTTTCCCTGGCCGCGGGCGGAGCCTTGTTCCTGCGCGCTCTGGGGCTGGGTCGGGTTGAGGCGCAGGTAGAGCTGGCCGCTGCTGGTGGGCCCGCCGCTCCGCC
Organism: Solirubrobacterales bacterium; assembly: GCA_030152505.1. GTDB lineage: Bacteria > Actinomycetota > Thermoleophilia > Solirubrobacterales > 70-9 > VRUE01. The sequence goes on from JASLJO010000016.1 coordinate 7,387, forward strand.
AATAGGCCCGCGAGCCGTCCGCGGAGACTGCGTGAAAGACCTTGTCGACGCCGTTCGTTGCCCCAGCCGCAGCTTCGGCAGCCTCCCCCAGCACCGATCCACCGCGCGCCGTCCGACCGTCGGGCAGGACGCTGAGCAGCCGCAGCCCACTTTCGGCACTGGAGACGTAGAGCTGGCGCACCGGTTCTTCTTCGCCTTCCACAGGGTCGGGGTCGGCATCACCGGTGAGCGCCCCGGGCGCCCCGAAGACGGCGATCTGCCCGTCCGCCGAGAAGCCCGCGACGGTCGGCAGGTAGGGGTTAT
>JASLJO010000021.1 GCA_030152505.1 Solirubrobacterales bacterium
CGTATGTTCGATCGAGATGGCGTATCCGAGCTATGTCAAAGAGAAGGCGAGGCAGCTTCGGATCGAGAAGAGCCTGACGATCGACGAGCTCGTCGAGCGGCTCTCGATTCCACGCACGACGATCAGCGCGAATTGGCCTACAAGCGGGGGCGTGACGAATTCACGGTCCTCTGCGGACTGCCGACCTTCCGAGACTTCATCTGCATGTACATCGGCGAGGGATTCAAGCGAGACCACAACAAGGTGTCGATCTGCAACTCAGACCCCGCCGTTGTCCCGTCTGGGGGCGCATTGGATACGCCGACTGACCGAGCATCCCATCGAATTCTCGCTTCAGCACCACGCCGATCAGGATCCCAAGCGGCTCTGCGTCTTCTGGGCTGAGCTGCTGAACATCGATCCGTCTGAAGTCAAATTCCAGCGAAAGTCGAACAGCGGTCAACTCAATGGGCGCCGATGGCGCTCCAAGTACGGGGTCCTACAGATCCGAACGTCGGACACCTACCTGCGCGCGCGCGGATCGATGCATGGATGGATGCTGTCCGGCGGGAGTGGGCTTAGAATCGTTGCTTCGGGGCGTGGCGCAGCCTGGTAGCGCATCCCGTTTGGGTCGGGAAGGTCGCTGGTTCAAATCCAGTCGCCCCGATTTCCTACCCGGTCGAACCTAGGATGGGGAGTCGATGAGCGCATCGACGAGCACCCTTTTAGCAGCAGGTGCCGGGTCTCCTTGGAGCCATGATCGGGAGGCTGCTCGCCAGCCGACAGCAACGCTCAGGACAGCTGCGGCCGAGGGATTTTGGCCGTTGGGAGGGACTTGCTCCAGGGGCGCCTGCGCGAGAGATGTTCATGGCGCGGCAGAGTGCAGGTAGCGCCTCAAGCCACGACGAGAGCCTGTGCCTGGACGCTTGTCCGGGTCGAGAAATACCTGGAAATGCCGATAGACACGGCCATGGAAGGGCAAACAGGTAGCCCGCGGCGCCGGGAACGGGTCGTCTTCGAAACCGACCGGCACATCGTCGTCGGCGACGTGACGCTGCCGCCCGAGGGTTACCAGAGCCGTTTTTCGGATGCTGTCAATCGAGCCGACGTGGCCTTCATCCCGTTGCTCGACGTCGAGATCTCACCCTTGGACGGCGAGGGGGTGGCCGAGCGGCGCGATTTCATCGTCCTCGGCAAGGAGCACGTCCGCATCGCCTATCCGTTCGACGGCGGCAGGTAGCCGGAGCTAAGCGGTCTCGCGCCGCCGCCGGCTCCCGCCGGCAAAGGCGCCGAGGTCGATCAGGAAGGCGAGCACGACGATGAACCACTCGAAGCCCTCGACGCCGTCGGAGGAGGCCCACATCACGGCATAGGCGAGGGTCGTCCAGGGCAGCAGGAAGAAGCCGATGAACGGGACGATCCAGCTATCGAAGGCGCGACTGAGCAGGTCGCTGAAGAGGAACAGCGCGAACAGCGCCAGCCGGGGCGAGATCAGGGCGAAGAGTAGGACGAGGCAGCCGATGCCGCAACGCTACCCTCTTTGGGTGCTCTGGAATCGCCACAAGGAGCAGATGCCCTCACCCGAGGAGGCGATGCCCGGGCGCAGCGAGCCCGCTTTCGAGGTGCCCGAGCGCCACGCCGTGCTGGGCACGCCGCTGAAGCCGCCCTTCCCGGATGGGACCGAGACCGCCCACTTCGCCCTCGGCTGCTTCTGGGGGGCCGAGCGGCTCTTCTGGACGCTCGACGGTGTCTACACCACGGCGGTCGGCTACATGGGCGGGACCACGCCGAACCCCACCTACGAGGAGGTCTGCACCGGCATGACCGGCCACGCCGAGGCTGTACTCGTCGCGTTCGACCCGGGGACGATCTCCTACGCCGACCTGCTCAAGGTCTTCTTCGAGGAGCACGACCCGACGCAGGGGATGCGCCAGGGCAACGACGTCGGCACGCAGTACCGCTCCGGGATCTACTTCGCGAACGACGCCCAGAAGGCAATGGCGGAGATGGCCCGTGACGCCTACGACGAGGCGTTGCGCGCCGCCGGGCACGAGCCGATCACGACCGAGATCGAGCCGGCCGGGCTCTTCTACTACGCCGAGGATTACCACCAGCAGTACCTGCACAAGGTGCCGAACGGCTACTGCGGCCTGGCCGGCACTGGCGTCTCCTGCCGGATTCCGGCCGCCGCCGAGTAGCTCTGCCGCCCGTCTGGGCGAATAGCATCCCGCGCCGGTGACCCCCTCCTTCGGTTCCTACATCGGCGGCTGCCTGGCGACGATCGGCATCGTCTCCGCGGTCGGCCTCGGCGGCTACTGGCTGCGGCGCTGGATCGTTCCGGAATTCTCCGGTGCCCTTGCCCGGCTCGGCGACGCGACGCTCGCCGTCGCCCTGCTGGTGATCTCGCTGGAGCTGCTCGGCTCGCTCAGCATCCTGCGTCTCGGCTGGATCGTCGTCGTCTGCATCGGCATCGGTCTAGGCGCGGCCTGGCTCGGACGGCGGATGGCGCCGCCCGAGCGCCGCGAGGTCGCCGCGCCGCAGGTGCAGTGGATCGCCTTCCTGCTCGCTCTCGGCGTCGCCTCCTTCACCGTCGCCGAGTGGACGTTCCCCTCGCAGCTCAGCCTCGACGCCGGCATGTTCGGCGGCGACACGACCTGGTACCACATGCCCTTCGCGGCGCGGATCGCCCAGGAAGCTTCGACGGTCCACCTGCACTACACCGACCCGCTGCGGCTCGCCGCCTGGTTCTACCCGCAGAGCTCGGAACTGATTCACGCCGCCGCGATCGTCGTCTTCAAGACCGACTGGCTCTCGCCGCTGATCAACATGATCTGGCTGGCGATCGCGCTGCTCGCCGCCTGGTGCGTGGGCCGCCCCTACAGGGTCGGGCCGGCGACCCTGGTGGCGGGGGCGATCATCCTCGATGCGGGGGTGATGATCGAGACCCAGCCGGGGGAGGGGCGCAACGACATCATGGGCCTCGCCTTCCTGATCGCCTTTGCCGCTTTCCTGATCAACGGGCACCAACGGCGAGCGCCGGCGGAGGGGGCGGTGCAGGACACGCCGGAGCGCGACGCGCCGCTGCTCGACAGGGGCCCGCTGGTCCTCGCCGGCGTTGCCGCGGGGCTCGCTGCCTCCGTCAAGCTCACCTTCCTCGTGCCGGTCGTGGCGATCGGCCTCGGTGTCGTCCTCTTCAGCGGCCGGGGACGGCGGTTGACGACGGCCTGGGTGCTCGGACTCTCGGCCTTCGTGGTCGGCGGCTACTGGTACGTGAAGGCGGCGATCAAGACCGGCGGCAATCCGATCCCGTCGACGGGCTTCGGCCCTCTGCATTTGCCGCGTCCCGACCAGATGCCGCTCGACCCCCGGCCGCGCTTCGCCGTCTCTCACTACCTGACCGACCCGACGATCTACCGGCGCTGGTTCTTCCCCCGCCTCGACGACGCCTTCGGCCCGCTCTGGCCGCTGATCCTGATCATCGCCGTCGCCGCGGTGATCTTCATCGCGGTGCGATCGCGCAACCGGATCCTCCAGGTGATCGCCGCCGCCGCACTGCTGACCGCGGCCGTCTACCTCTTCACGCCGCTGACCGCGGCCGGACAGGAGGGCTCGCCGACGGGCTTCTTCACCAACACCCGCTACCTGGCGCCCGGGCTGGTGCTGGCGATGACGCTGCTGCCGATCGCCCGACCGTTGCGTGCGCCCGAATCGCGCGCCTTGCAGACGCTGCTCTTCCTGGTCGCCGTCTACGCGATCATGGTGCTGACCACGCCGCGTTGGTATCCGCCCTACATAGTCGGCACGATCTTCCTCACCCTGGCGTTGGTCTGGACGCCGACGGCGCTGGGTCTGGCGCGCAGTAGACGCGTGGCGAGCCGCACCTACCTTGCGGTCGGCGCCGGCTGCGTGCTGCTGCTCGCGGTCGTGCTGGGGCGCGCTCAGGAGGTCCAGTACTACAACCAGCACTACGTGAACACGTTGCCGTTCCTTCAGGACGGCGGTCCACGCAAGGCGTACACGTTTGCCCGCAACCAGCACGACAAGCGCATCGGCATCGCCGGCTCGGGTGAGATCTACTTCGGCCAGTACGGCTTCTACGGCGCCAACCTCGACAACTACGTCCAGTACATCGGCGTCGGTGGCCCGCGCGGCACCTATCGCCTGGCGACGAGCTGCCGGCAGTTCCGCCAGGTGATCAACGAAGGCGACTATGACTACCTGATCATCAGTCAGTACACCCAGGACTTGCGCGAAGCCGAATACTGGTACCCGATCTATGCCTGGCTGAAGGACGCCAAGGCACTCGAACTGGTGGTCGCCGAGCCCGAAATAACGCCCGAGCCCGACTACGTCTTCAAGGTCAAGGGCAAGCTCGACACCAGCTGCGCCGACGTCGCCGAGGGCTGACGTCAGGCGGGAGCGAGGGCGTGCTCGCGGACCAGGGCGGCGGAGCGCTCGGGCTGCTCCCACCAGAACATGTGGCCGACGTCCTCGAGGAGTTGTGGCTCGACCGAGAGCAGCCGGGCGATCTGGATTCCGTTGTTCACGCCCAGCAGCCGGTCGACGGTGCCGTGGATCACCTGGGTGGGGACTTCGAGCCCGGCGAGGCGGGCGCTGGTGTCGTGAGCGCCGCAGGCCCGCATCTGCTCCAGGATCACCGCATGCGGGGCGGGCAGCTCGGTCGCCATCGCGCAGAACTCTGCAAAGCGGGCCTCCTCCTCGCGGAAGGTGGGGGAGAGGTTGATCTCCCACATCGCCCGGAAGACCCGCTCGCGCACGCCCGAGGCCATCGCCGCTCCCAGCATCCGCAGGTCTTCGGGGTCCATCAAGGTCCCCTCCGGACCGCCGCAGTAGGTAGCGCCCAGGGTGAGGCTGCGCATCCGCTCGGGGTGGGCCAGGCCCAGCTCCTGCGCGATCATCCCGCCCATCGAGATGCCGACGATGTGGGCACGCGCGATCTCGAGCGCGTCGAGCAGTCCGACCGTGTCGCCGGCAAGATCGGCGGTCGTGAACGGCATCTCTGCCGGTCCCGAGAGTCCCATCCCACGGTTGTCGAAGACGATGCAGTCGAAGCTCTGTTCGAGCGGCTCGAGGAAGGCTTGCCCCCAGGTCCGATGGGTGGCGCTCATCCCCTGGATCAGCAGCAGCGGCTCGCCGCTGCCGGCGCGCTCGTAGTGGAGCTGGGTCCCTCCCGCATCGATGCTCGGCATCGAGGACGATCCTACGGAGCTGAGATGCTGCGCGCGTGATTCGTGAGCTGCTGCCGCCGGAGACGGGCCTGGCCTTCGCCGCCATGCGGGAGCTGCGCACCGAGCTTGCCGAAGATGCGTTCGTGCGTGAGGTGGACGAGACACTGCGTCCGCAGGGCTACCGGCTGGTCGCCGCTTTCGAAGATGGTGAGACGAGCGCCGTCGCCGTGGCAGGCTTTCGCACGGCCGACAGCCTCGCCTGGGGCCACCACCTCTACGTCGACGATCTCTCGACCCGGACCGAGGCCCGTCGTCGCGGCCACGGCCGCCGGCTGCTCGACTGGCTGCTCGAGGAGGCCCGGCGCCTCGACTGCGGCCAGATCCACCTCGACTCGGGTGTCGGCCTCGACCGCGCCGACGCCCACCGCCTCTACCAGAACGCCGGCATGGTCATCGCTGCCCATCATTTCGCCCGCTACGCCAAGTAGAGCCGTAACCTAAGCGGACCCGCCCCCGTAGCTCAGTGGACAGAGCGGCTGCCTTCTAAGCAGCGGGTCGCAGGTTCGAATCCTGCCGGGGGTACTGCTGATTGAGTCGCGCCTCCAGGCGCAGCTCAGTACCTAACCAGTACCTTTCAGACCACTCTGGAGGATACGACGACATCTAGGCACACCGGCAGCGAGCCGTCGAGCCGTCGCCTCTTCCGGCGGACTGCTGCCGGGCTGGCGATCCTGATCGTTGCGCTCGTCGTGGTGTTCGCCTGGCAGCAGGGGGGCGACAGCGATGGCGGCGGACCACTGAACGCAATTGCCGCGGCGGCCGAGAGGACGCAGAGCGAACCGGGGGGACGCACGTCGATGCGAGCGGTCATCTCCTCGCCGGCCCGGTCGAAGTCGTTCACGATCAGTGGCCCTGGGGCCTTTGACGCAGAGGGCCGTTCCCGAGCGATCCTGAGGTTCCGGCCACCCGAATCGGATGAGCTGGTTGAGATGCAGATCGTCGGCAGCGAAGACGCCATATACATGAGCTCTGATCTGTTCGGTTCGCTGCCGGGTGGAAGCAAGTGGATGGGGCTCGATCTATCGTCCTTGCAGGAACCCCAAACGCCAGTGCCCACCGACGGGGACGCAATGGGGGAACTGGCACTCCTCGAAGCGGTGGCCGATGACGTGCAGAAGCTTGGACAGGAGGATGTGCGCGGGGTGTCGACGACGCGCTACCGCGGCAAGGTTGACAATTCTGAACGCGCTGAGCAACTGCGGGAGGAAGGTGCTGAGGAGCTTGCTTCGGAAATCGAAGGAGGCCAGCCCCTGCAGATCGAAGTGTGGATTGACGCCGATGGATTGGTGCGACGCATGAGGTACGTCAAAGTGGAGCGGGAGGAGGGAGACGAGAAAGCCACGACTACGGACATGCGCGTGGATTTCTTCGACTTCGGTATCGAACCCGAAATCGAGCTGCCCGATTCGAGCGAAGTATTCGATGCGACGGCTATCGCCAGGGAATCGGTCGGCCTCCCAGGCGACGGGTAGCTTGAGCAGCGATCCTGTCGCCGCTACTTCAATCACACGATGTCCGCGTCGACGCGAGCTGCGTGGTTCGTCTTGTGTCTCGTAGGGGGTATGGCCGAGAACTAGGCTTCGCTGCCCGGTCGGATGCTCTGCCAGTGCCCGCTACGCTGTTTGCGTGAGCCATCCGCCGATCCTTGCTGCGGCCACGAGGCCGTGGAAGGCGGGCGAATCGCTGGAGAACCCACGCACCGGTGAGCGTGGAGTGCTCATCAAGGCTCCCTGGGAGGGCGAGGATCCCTCGCTCGAAGCCGACCTCTATGTCCAGCCTGGTGGCGCGGTCGTCGGCGAGCACATCCACCACAACTTCGACGAGCGCTTCACGGTCGGGGCGGGGAGGATCGGCTTCCGCCTCGATGGCAGGGAGTCCGTGGCCGAGCCCGGCGACGTGGTGGAGATACCGCGGGGGAGCTGGCACGACTGGTGGAATGCCGGTGACGAGGAGGCGTTCGCCCGGGTCAGGGTCTCCGACGGTGCCAGGTTCCTGCAGGCGATCGAGACGTTGTTCGGGCTTGCCCGCGACGGTCACACGAACGAGAGGGGCATGCCGGACCCACTCCAGCTGGCGATGTTCGCCACCGAGTTCCGCGACGTGCTCGTACTGCGGCGGCCGCCTGCCATGGTGCAAAAACTCGTATTCGGCCTGCTGGCGCCGATCGCCCGTCGCCGCGGCTATCGGGGAACCTATCCCCAGTACGGCCGTTCTACGCTCGACTAGGCGCTGGTCACGCCGAAGTGCTCGGCGACGTCGGCGGGCATCATGTAGGCGGGCGGCCGAGGGAAGATCTCGCCCGCGCGGACGAGGGCTTCGGAGGCGAAGCCCGAGCAGATCGCGGTGCCGATCTTGCCGAACATGATCGTGCTGCCAATGGCCAGGGTGAAGAAGAGGCTGGCGATCGTCACCCAGCCGTACTTGGTGCGATGAGGGGCGTCGAGGACGACCGAGGCGAACCTCCCGATCTCTTCGCGGTCCAGTTGCGCACACTCGACACGCACCAGGTGATAGTCCGTCCCTTCGTACTTGGAGATGTTCGTACGCACGACCCCCTGTGCCAGCGCCTCGGCGAGGTTGCCCTCCGCGTCGAGCACCAGCGCGACGTGATTCCAGCGGGCAAACGGCCGGCGAGCGCCGCGAAAGCGCAGGCGCTGCCCGAAGCGAATCAGCCTCGACGTCCACTGCACGCCGTGGGTGAGGACGATGTAGCCGGTCTTCAGGTCACCCGCCGACTCGCCTTCGGGGAAATATTCGACCGTGGCGAGAGGGTCGGTATCCATCGCATGGTGCTCACTATCTGCCTCCATAAGCTCTCTGTAACCCACTCTATATAAGTAGAGCCAATGGCGCCAGCATCTTTCTGTGTTCAGGTGTGTTCTTACCTGTGCAATGACACAGAACGAGCGTCGAACCGACATCGCCCTGGCGCTGCTGGCGGGGGCCTCGATCGCGGGGATCGTCTGGATCGGCAGGGTCGCCTAGGAACTGGCAGCGCCAGTAGATTGCTGGGCCGTGGTCGACTTGGTCATCTACGCGATTCCGGCCTTTGTGCTGCTGCTCGCGGTCGAGTTGTTCTCGTTCAGATACGCGCGTGACGAGGAACTGGTCGGCTACGAGACGCGCGACACGCGCACCAGCCTCGCCATGGGCGGCGGCAACGTCGTCATCAACACGGTCTGGAAAGCGGTCGTGGTGGTCATCTACGCCGGGCTCTACGAGCTCAGCCCGCTGCGGATGCCGGCCGGTGAGTGGTGGACCTACGTCCTGCTCTTCTTCGCCGACGATCTCGCCTACTACTGGTTTCATCGCGTCCACCACGAGGTGCGCGTCTTCTGGGCCAGCCATGTCGTCCATCACTCCTCGCGGCACTACAACCTCTCGACCGCGCTGCGGCAGACCTGGACGCCGATGACCGCGCTGCCCTTCTGGGCGCCGCTGGCGGTGCTCGGCTTCGCGCCCTGGATGATCCTCACTCAGCAGGCGGTCAGTCTGATCTACCAGTTCTGGATCCACACCGAGCGGGTGAAGAAGCTGCCGGCCTGGTTCGAGTTCTTCTTCAACACGCCCTCGCACCACCGCGTCCACCACGGCGCCAACGACGTCTACCTCGATCGCAACTACGGCGGCATTTTGATCATCTGGGACCGGATCTTCGGCACCTTCCAGGGCGAGACGGAGCAGCCGCGCTACGGGCTGACGAGGAACATCCGCACCTTCCGGCCGACCCGCGTCGCCTTTCACGAGTTCGTTGATCTGGCGCGCGACGTGCGCGGCGCCAACAATTGGCGCGAGCGCCTCGGCTACGTCTTCCGCGGGCCAGGCTGGTCGCCGGACGGCAGCGGCGGCGGCACCCGCGGGTAGGACCGCCCGCGCCGGGTAGCCTGGAACGATCGGCGTCAGGACCCTGATAGCTGGAGCGACGGGCTTCGTCGGGGCCCGGTTGGCGGCCTCGCTGCGCGAGTCCGGGGCGAAGGTCCGCTGCCTGGCGCGCGCTCCCGAGAAGGCCCGGCGGTTGGAGGCGGAGGGATTCGAGGCACGGTTGGGCGACGTCACCGACGCGGACAGTCTCGAGGGCGCTGGGATGGACGTCGATGTCGCCTACTACCTCGTCCACGCCATGGCCGGTGGCGGTGATTTCGCCAAACGCGAGCGGCGCGGGGCGAAGAACTTCGCTCGCATGGCCAAGCGCGAAGGTGTCGGACGGGTCGTCTATCTCGGCGGGCTGGGGGACGAGGAAACCTCGAAGCACCTGCGCAGCCGCCACGAGACGGCGCGGGCGCTGGCTGCGGAGGGCCCGCCGCTGACCTACTTTCGCGCGGCGATGGTGGTCGGCGCGAGGAGCGAGTCCTACCGCACGCTGCGGTACCTCGTCGGGCGCCTGCCGGTGATGCTCGCGCCGGCCTGGCTGCAAACCGACACGCAGCCGATCGGCATCGATGCGACGGTGGAGTACCTGCGGCGTGCGCCCGAGGTCCCCCAGTCCGCCGGCCAAGAAATCCAGATCGGCGGACCCGACGTACTCACCTACGCGGAGATGCTCGACCGGATGGCGATAGCGATGGGCAAAAGCCCGCGGCCGAAGCTGCCGCTGCCGGTGGTCACGCCGTGGCTCTCCTCGCTCTGGCTGGGCCTGGTGACCCCGGTCGACACCTCCGTGGCGCGTCCCCTGGTCGAGGGCCTGACGACGCCGACCGTGGTCACCGATCCCTCCGGCGCCGTGCCGTTTGGGATTGAGGCGGAGTCCTTCGACGAGGCGCTGCGCCGGGCACTGGCCGAGGAAGAGTCGCCGGTATGAGTTGCGCGATCGTCCCTTCCGCCATCGACCGCGAGAAAGCAGCCGTCCGATTCAAGAGTTTCCGGAAATCGGGGGTGGGGTAGAGGTGCGGCCATGACTCCAAGCTCGATACTCGTGATAGTCGTTGGGATCGTGCTCGCGCTGCTCGTCAACTACGTGCTCGGGATCATCGTGATCCTGATCGGGTTGGCGATGCTGCTCCTGCCGATGCTCGGCGGTACCAGACGCCAGGTCTAGGTCCGTTCAGCCAGAATCGACGCCGATGGCTGCGTGGAAGCTGCCGGTTGTCGTGGCCGCGATCGCGGTGCCGATCGTCGTCGGTTTCTGGCTGGGTGGCGGAGGCGTGGGCGTTGCGCTCGGCGCCCTGGCGGCGGTCGCGATCGTCGTGGTCGCCGTCCGGCAGCGCCCGCTCGGCCCGATCGGGCGCCCGCCCGAGGAGGACGCACCGCGGCGGGTGTTGCTGGTCGTCACCCGGGCCGTCGAGGATCCGTCCGCGGTGCAGAGGATTGCCGCCGAGGCCGGATTCGCAGGGGAGACCGAAGATGCCGAGGTACTGGTTCTCGCTCCGGCTCGGATCGGTTTCCTCGATCGCTGGGCGTCAGATGTCGAGGAGGCGCGACGGGCGGCCCAGGAGAATCTGGTCGCCACGGTGGCGGCGCTGGCGAAGGCGGGGATCGCCGCGGAGGCGCGGGTCGGCGACGAGGACATCGTGCAGGCGGCCGAGGACCAGCTGCAGAGCTTTGCCGCCAGCGACGTGGTGCTCGTCGACGCCGGGGAGCACGAAAGGGACTCCGAAGCTGCCGCGGAACTGAGGTCTCGGTTGCGGGCCGAGTTCCATCACGTCGTCCTCGACGGAGGTTGAGCTCAGCAGGCGTGTGGTCGCGCGGCGCTACGCACCACCTCGAAGGCGCTACCTGGAATGCGCTTGAGCTGGTTGAGGTTCTCGTCGTCCCAGCGCCTGTCGCTGGTGCCGCTGACGAACCAGTTGGAGCCGTTGTCGGCGACGATCACCCCGTAGTGCTTGAGTGCCACGGCGATCGTGCGTGCCGCGCCGCTGAAGCGGCCGAGGCCATAGCCGGGTTTCAGCCGCAGGCGGGTGCCCATCGCGGGCGCGCTCGGGTTGGTGGTGTCGCCGGCGCAGTGCGAGGCGGGGTGGATCCAGGCGTCGCGGGTGCTGTCGAAGGTGACACGGATCGCGTGGTCGAGGTGGCCGGTGGCGACCTCGTCGTAGCGGACGAGTCCCGGGAAGATCGGTAGTCCGGCGGCGTCGGCCGAGGTCCAGGAGTCGGGGCGCAGGGCGCTCGAGCGCAGATCCCAAGTGGTGCCCGAATCGGCGTTCCAGTGCGGTCGGCCATAGTGCTCGGCGAAGCCGCGGTAGAGCTCGTAGAGCGTGCAGCGGGAGTGGTCGATGACGAGCACGTGGCGGTCGCCGTCGCTGTGGTTGCCGCCCTCGACCGGTGCTGCGATTGGGATCGGAAACGGTCCGGGGTCGCTCTCGTCTCCGTAGGCCGTGTAGTGGATCGGTAGCTGGGGCTGGCCGGCGCCGACGACGGCGTAGGGGAAGCCGTAGGCGCGGGGCGAGCCGAAGTCAGGGTGGAGGAGGTCGCCGCCGTGGGAGTCGATGTAGGCAATGGTCGCGGCGGAGTTGGGGGCGAGCGGCGCGTGCGAGATGTCCTGGTTCCAGGCCGCCTCGTTCGGCAGCGATGGGGCGCGCGGCGAGAGCGAGGCCGGCGGGTCGGGGAAGACCTGGCAGCTACCGAGGTCGGGATAGGGCCCGAGCGCCTGGGCGCCCGCCGGGACGAAGGCGACCCCCAAAACCACCAGCGTCACCGCCGCCCCCAGACGTGCCGGTGCTGAGAAATCCATATGGGCCGCTATCCACCGGCCCCTCCGGCGCATCACTTCGATTGGCCGTCCGGCAGGCTCAGCCGCTCGACCTCGAGTTCGCCGATCCTCAATTTGCCGATCGCCGCTCGCCCGACGGCCAGGCGCGCGATGCTGAGGCGCCCGATCGCAAAGCCGCCGATTGCCGCGGCGCCGACGGCAAGCGCACCGACCGCCAGGGCCCCCGTGGACGAAGCCAGCCGCGCCTCCGGCCGAAAGAACGCGATTCCTTGTCGCCGCGCCATCGGGCAACGGTAGCGCTGTTTAGCCTGCGCCGATGAGCTCCGCACCGCCGACGCTGCTCGCCATCCAACATGTGTCCTGGGAGGGACCGCATCGCATCCTCGGGGCCTGCGCGGGGCTGAGGGTGAGGACGGCGCGGCCGCTGGCCGGCGATTCGCTTCCGCCACACGCCGAGGTGGCGGGCGCCGTGGTCATGGGCGGCCCGATGAACGTCGACGAACTCGAGCGCTATCCCGGCCTGGCCGCCGAGCACGACTGGCTCGGTGAGGCGCTGCGGTTGCAGATGCCGATTCTCGGCATCTGTCTCGGCGCCCAGCTCCTGGCCCGGGCCCTGGGTGCCGCGGTGAGGCCAGGACGGCGCCCCGAGATCGGCTTTGCCCCGGTCGAGGTCCACGACCCGGACGATCCGATCCTCGGCCCCTTGGCCCCGCGGACCACGGTCCTCCACTGGCACGGCGACGTCTTCGATCTGCCGGCCGGAGCGCAGCCCCTGGCCGCGTCAGCGCAGACCGAGCTGCAGGCCTTTCGCCATGGAAGCGCCTGGGGCGTTCTCTTCCACCCAGAGGCGGACACCACCTTGGTAGACGCCTGGCTCGCCGAGCCGAGCATGGCCGCGGAAGCCAAGAGTGTCCTGGGCGACGACGCCACGGCCGAGCTTCACCGCCAGTCCGCCGCGGCCGAGTCGCAACTGATCGCCCGCTCGATCCCGGGCTTCCAGGCCTTTGCCCAGCTCCTAGGCTAGATTGAAGCTACGCGGTGGACGTAGCTCAGCTGGTAGAGCTCCTGGTTGTGGTCCAGGCGGTCGCCGGTTCGAATCCGGTCGTCCACCCTGAGTAGAAGTGCCTGAAAACTGGCAGCTTGGTCTCGGTTTGACACCAAAGCGGATGCCCAGGGTCGTCCGCATCAGTGGCTTCAATTAGAAGGATAGGGAGCCGTCGAGCGCCCGTGCTCTCCATCTTTTTGTGACCCTTGCAATCAAAAACCACAACAATTCAGGCCCGCCGCTTCGCTAGGCTAGTGGGTGCACATGATCGGTGAAAAGGGCTGCACTACGACTATTTCTCCCAAATCGGGCAAACTGTGCGTTTGTGCACTTTGCGTAGTGGAGATACGTCGACGTGTCTGATGCTGGAGACACTCCGGTGCCGGCATCTCCCGGGCAGGGGGGTGGGCCTGGCGAGGACCCCGGCGCTTCCGCTGTCACCTTGAGCGGGTTCAGTCTGGATGTCCTCGATGCAGCCGCTCCGGCAGAGGACTGGAGCCCAAGAGAGACCGTGGAGCTGGCCCTTCGCCGCTATCTCGCCGATCGAAAGCTGCGCCCGCCGGGCTGGACCTGCTTGCCGCTGCCGGAGGGAGATGGGGATCGAAGCGAGTCTCCGCGCTCAGTCGCAGTGGAGCTCGATGGCCCCACCATGCAGGCGATTGCTGACGAGGCCGAGAGGCAGGCCGTCTCGATCGAGACGTTGGTTACGCACGCAGTGATGTATCTATGGGCTGCGGAACGTCCGTCTCCAGCTGATCCGCGGCGGGAGGAAGATCCGGAAGCTCACCCGGCTGATCCGAGCGGGGGGACGGCGCAACCACTGGCGTCGCGCCGAGCTTCGAGAGCGAGCCGCGGAGGTTGAGCCGACCGCGGTGATGCAGGCCGTGGATCGAGCTTTCGGTTTTCCCGAGAAGCCTGGCGATCTCAAGCGGTGAGAGCCCGTGGACGTGGCGGAGCACGATCACTTCCCGCTGTTCTTGCGGCAGGGAAGCGAGCGCCTGGCAGATGTCGCGGCGGCGTTCCTGTTCGGCGTGGCCGTGCTCGGAATGCAGGAAGAGCTCTTCGCACGGAACCGACCGGCGGGAGCGGAGGTGATCGTAGGCGCAGTTGCGCGCAACCCGCCGGATCCAGGCGGCAAACGGAATCGCCTCTCGGGGCGTGTACTGGTCGATCACGTCGATCAGCTTGATGAAGACTTCCTGGGCGATGTCCTCTGCCTCGTGGTGGTCTTTGACCAGGCTCTTCACGCAACGCAGGACCTCCGCCGCGTAGTAGACGTAGAGGAACCTGATCGCGTCCATCTCCCCTCGCTGGGCGCGCGAAATGGCCGCTCTGACCATACGGTCGTCCTCCGCCACCTCGTTCTCGTGATCGTCCACTTGATTCAAAACTGGTTCGGCTTGACTGGTTCTCAAGATGTCATCCCCGCCTTCATCTAGGTCCCGCCTTCGTCTAGGTAAACGCTGACATTCCTGCTTGACGGGCTCGATTAGATCGCACTCCCCTGCCTGCCAATGTTAAGAAGGGGCAAAAATTAGTCCAAAAATCCACCTCGAGGCTC
>JASLJO010000140.1 GCA_030152505.1 Solirubrobacterales bacterium
GTACTTTTTCTGCGACGACGTTTGCGGACAGCCAGAGACTGTCTTCAGAAAAAGTTAAGTGGAGGCCCTGCCCGACCTCTCTAGGCCACGGGAAGGTGCCGCTCGATTATGGAGCTGAATTTGGCTCCGGCGGGGAGGGTGCCGAAGGCGTTGCCCTAGTCGCCCGACAGTCGGGACGCGCAGAAGGCGTCGGCGACGGCCGGGTCGCCGTAGCGCACCAGCAGCGAGGCCTGCAGGGCGAGCGCCATCCTTTCCACGATTCGGCGCGCCCGAGCCTCGATCGTCTCGATGTCGCCGGGGATCTCCGCCCGCAGTCCCGCGACGTAGGCACCGAGCTTCGGTTCCGCCCCGGCCCCTTCCATCACCTCGGCGAAGAAGGCCTCGACCGAGGCCGGGTTCTTGACCATCGCCCGCAGCACGTCAAGGCACTGGACGTTGCCCGAGCCCTCCCAGATCGAGGCCAGCGGCGCCTCGCGGTAGAGGCGGGGCATCCCCGACTCCTCGACGTAGCCGTTGCCGCCGAAGCACTCGAGGCACTCGACCGCATGCCAGGGCGCACGCTTGCACATCCAGTACTTGAGCACCGCGTTGGCGAGCCGGCGGAACTCGCGCGCGTCATCGTCGCCCGCCGCCACCTCGTCGTATGCACGGGCGAGGCGCATCGCCGCGATCGTCGCCGCCTCGGACTCGACGCAGAGGTCGGAGAGCACGTTGCGCATCAGCGGCTGGTCGATCAGGTCCTTGCCGAAGGCGGCTCGCTGCGCGGTGTGGTTGAGCGCCTGGGCGACGCCCGCCCGCATCCCCGTGGCGGCGCCGATCACGCAGTCGAGGCGGGTGTGGTTGACCATCTCGATGATCGTCGGCACGCCGCGCCCCTCTTCGCCGACCATGCGCGCCCAGGCGCCGCGGAACTCGAGCTCGCTGGAGGCATTGGAGCGATTGCCGAGCTTGTCCTTGAGCCGTTGGATCTGGAAGCCGTTGCGCTCGCCGTCGGGGGTCCAGCGCGGCATCAGGAAGCAGGAGGTGCCGGAGTCGGTCTGGGCGAGGACGAGGAAGGCGTCGCACATCGGGGCCGAGCAGAACCACTTGTGGCCGGCCAGCTCGTACTCCGCGCCCGGGCCGCCCCCGTTCAGCGGCGTCGCCGTCGTCGTGTTGGCGCGCACGTCGGAGCCGCCCTGCTTCTCGGTCATCGCCATCCCGCAGAGGGCGCCATTCTTGCGGTCGGCCGGCAACGAGCGCTCGTCGTAGTCGAGCGAGAGGAAGCGCGGTTCCCACTCTTCGGCCAGCTCCGGCTGCTTGCGCAACGCCGGGATCGCCGAGTAGGTCATCGAGAGTGGGCAGCCGACGCCGCTCTCGGCCTGCATCAGGAGGGTGAACATCGCCGCTCGGGCGACGTGAGCGCCGGGGCCGGGCTCGCGCCAGGGCGCCGCATGCAGTCCCTGGTCGACTCCGATCCGCATCAGTTCGTGCCAGGAGCTGTCGAACTCGACCTCGTCGATGCGGTGGCCGTAGCGGTCGTGGGTGCGCAGCTCGGGCTTCTTCTCATTGGCCTCGAAGCCCCAGCGGATCGTCTGTGCCGAGCCGCAGATCGCCCCCAGCTCGCGTGCCTTTTCCTCGGCCCAGCCGCCGCCCTCGCGCTTCAGTGCCTCGCCGAGGACACGGTCGGCGTCGAAGGAGTTGTAGTCCTCCAGAGGAGTCGCCTGATTGAAGACCTCGTGCGTCTGGGCAGTCGTGCGCTCGGCGGTGGCCACGCCCACATTCTCGCAGGAGACCCGCCCAGGGGTCAGGCCGAGGAGCCCTGTGGCTCCGGATCGGGCCGGATGATCACGGTGTCGGCGATCTCGAGGATTTCGTCAGCCGGCATGTCGACTCGTTTCGCGTGATCGCGAACGGCGTCGATCCCGCTTGCCTGGTAAATGCAGACCGTGCCCAGGGTCCCGCCTGGCTCGGCGATCACGTAGCTGCGGATCCAGCTGATGTCGTCCGGAAAGTCGTCCTCGGCCACCTGTTTGGAGCGCTCCGCCGTCGCCTCCAGCTCGTCAGGGCCGCTCCACGCGTTTTCCCTGCGAATCACATAGGTCTTCATCTCTCCTCCTTCGGTGGACTGATACAGACTAATAGCTGACGATCGTCAACCTGCTCGAAGGCCAGCGTCGATAGCATCGCCGCCCCCGTGCCAGCGAGGATCAAAGTCGAGAACCCCGTCGTCGAGCTCGATGGCGACGAGATGACGCGGATCATCTGGTCGTTCATCAAAGAGCAGCTGATCCTGCCCTACCTCGACGTCGACCTCGTCTACTTCGACCTCGGTATCGAGAGCCGCGATGCCAGCAAGGACCGGATCACGGTCGAAGCCGCGGAGGCGATCAAGCGGCATGGAGTGGGAGTCAAGTGCGCGACGATCACCCCCGATGAGGCGCGGGTCGAGGAGTTCGGCCTGAAGGAGATGTACCGCTCGCCGAACGGCACGATCCGCAACATCCTCGGCGGCGTCATCTTCCGTGAGCCGATCGTGATCTCCAACATCCCTCGCCTGGTGCCGGGCTGGACCAAGCCGATTGTGATCGGCCGCCACGCCTTCGGAGACCAGTACCGGGCGACCGACATGGTCGTCCCCGGCGAGGGGACGCTGACTCTCACCTACACCCCCAAGGACGGCTCGGAGCCGCTCGAGCTCGACGTCTACGACTTCCCCGGCCCAGGCATCGCAATGGCGATGTACAACCTCGACGATTCGATCCGCGATTTCGCCCGTGCCTCGATGCGCTACGGCCTCGACCGCGGCTACCCCGTTTACCTCTCGACCAAGAACACGATCCTCAAGCGCTACGACGGCCGCTTCAAGGACCTCTTCGCCGAGGTCTACGAGAGCGAGTTCGAGGCCGAGTTCGAGGCCAAGGGGATCTCCTACGAACACCGCCTGATCGACGACATGGTCGCCGCGGCGCTGAAGTGGGAAGGCGGCTACGTCTGGGCCTGCAAGAACTATGACGGCGACGTTCAGTCCGACACCGTCGCCCAGGGCTTCGGCTCCCTCGGGCTGATGACCTCGGTGCTGATGAGCCCCGACGGCAGGACGGTCGAGGCAGAGGCGGCGCACGGCACCGTCACCCGCCACTTCCGTCAGCACCAGCAGGGCAATCCCACCTCGACCAACCCGATCGCCTCGATCTTCGCCTGGACGCGCGGCCTCGCCGCCCGCGGTCGGATCGACGAGACCGCGGAGGTCTCCCGCTTCGCCGCGACGCTGGAGCAGGTCTGCATCGAGACGGTCGAGAGCGGCAGGATGACCAAAGACCTTGCGCTTCTCGTCGGCCCGGACCAGCAGTACCTGACCACCGAGGAGTTCCTCGCCGCGATCGACGCGCGCCTGCAGGGCGCGATGAGCGCCTAGTCCCCCCGACCACCACGACTTGAGGAGACGAATACGTGAGCACCCCCGTCAAAGTCACTGTCACCGGCGCCGCGGGCCAGATCGGCTACGCGCTGCTCTTTCGCATCGCCAGCGGCCAGATGCTCGGCCCCGACACACCGGTCGAGCTCAGCCTGCTCGAGATCCCGGACGCGGTCAAGGCGGCCGAGGGCACGGCGATGGAGCTGGATGACTGCGCCTTCCCGCTGCTGCGCAAGATCGACATCTTCGATAACGCCACGGCCGCCTTCGACGGTTGCAACGTCGGCCTCCTGGTCGGCGCCCGGCCACGGGGCCCCGGCATGGAGCGCGCCGACCTACTCGAGGCAAACGGTGGCATTTTCAAGCCGCAGGGCGAAGCGATCGCCGCCGGCGCGGCTGATGACGTGCGCATCCTGGTCGTCGGCAACCCGGCCAACACCAATTGCCTGATCGCGCTCTCCAATGCGGATGGCGTCCCGCGCGAGCGTTTCACCGCGATGATGCGCCTCGACCACAACCGGGCGATCGCCCAGCTCGCCAACAAGCTTGGCAGGCCGATCGACAGCGTCAGCAACATGACCGTGTGGGGCAACCATTCGACCACTCAGTACCCCGACCTGGTCAACGCCAAGGTAGACGGCGTCAGTGCTTGGGACGCCGTCGACGATGAGGCCTGGATCGGCGAGGAGTTCATCCCGCGGGTCGCCAAACGCGGCGCTGAGATCATCGAGGCCCGCGGTGCCTCCAGCGCCGCCTCCGCCGCCAACGCGGCGATCGACCACATGCGCGACTGGGTGCTGGGGACTCCTGAGGGCGACTGGGTCTCGATGGGAGTGCCGTCGAATGGCTCCTACGGAATCGAGGAGGGCGTCGTCGCCGGCCATCCCTGCAGCTGTGCAGGCGGCGATTGGCAGATCGTCGAGGGACTCGACGTACCGGAGTTCTCCCGCCCCCGCATCGAAGCTTCTATCTCCGAGTTGAAGGAAGAGCGCCAAGCGGTCAGCCAACTCGGCTTGGTTTAGGGCGGTCCCGGTAGGGCTGGAACGTCTTGTACTTTTTCGTCGACTGCCGCGGGCGTCAGCAGCAATCCGCGTCTTCGGAAAAGTTAAGTGGAAGCCCTACCGGGACCGCCCCGGCAAACCTATTTGGACGGGTAGTACTGGCGCCCTTTCTTCTTCACTCGCCCTTCTTTCTCCAGGTCGCCGAGGACCCGGTAGAGGTAGTTGGGCTTGATTTTCATCTGCTTGGCGATGTCCGACGCGCTGATGCCGGGGCTGCCCTCGACCAGCGAAACCGCTTGGTCGGCACGGGTGCCTTTACGGCGACGCCGTTTTTTCGAAGCGCCGCCTCTCGAGCCCGAGCCACGTGGACGGCCCGGCCCGCGGCCGGTGCGACCCGTGACTTTGCCGCCCAGCTCGGCGAGGGCGCGCTCGAGGCGCTTGCGCTCGTCATCGAGCTCGGCGAGGCGCTTCTTGACCAGATCGCGGGCCTCGTCGAGTACGTGAGTGGTGCTTGGCATCTCTTCCTTTCGTCCCGGGCTGCTCTCGGCGCCCGGATACTGGTAAGCAAGTAATTGCGTACCGCAGTGTTGCACAGTTCACTGGCAGCCTCGCAGGGAGAGTGACAGTAAAGACGACGGTCTGGCCGAATTGGCATGTTCCACACTGACTACTTGGACATACCTCGGAGTTCGAGTTGTGTCAGGCGGTGCGTTCGGCTTGTCGCTCTGGTGAGATACGCACGACGTTGCGAGCAAGTCCGACCTTCTCCATTGCCGAGATGATCAGTGCCGAGGGGTCGATCTCCCAGCGGCGCAGCCCGTGTACGGCCGAACGCGGGAAGGCATGGTGATTGTGGTGCCATGACTCACCCAGCGACGGCAGCGCAAGCCAGAAGACGTTGGTCGAACGATCGTCGGTCTCGAAGCGCCGCCTGCCAAGGAAGTGGCAGACAGAGTTGACGCTCCAGGTGACATGGTGGACGAAGAAGATCCTTACCAGACCTCCCCAGAGCAGCCCGGTTGCCGCGCCGGCGAACGTGCCGCTGACCAAGTAGCCGGCGATGGCCGGCACCACCAGTCCGAGGATGAGAAGTGGGACGAACCAACGATTGATCCTGCGCATACCCTCGTCCTCGTACAGGTCGCGGGCGTAGCGCCTCCAGTCGGCTCGTCCCTGAGTTGACATCAGCCAGCCGGTGTGGGCATGCCAGAGCCCCGCCAGTACGCCACGGACACCGTCCCCGTGTCCCACATGCGGACTGTGGGGATCGCCCTCTTCGTCGGTGTGAGCGTGGTGCTTGCGGTGATCGGCCACCCAGGCGATGACCGGGCCTTGGACCGCCATCGAACCCAGGATCGCAAACAGGTACTCGATCGGCTGCGGGGTCTGAAAGGAACGGTGAGTGAGCAGTCGGTGGAAGCCGACCGTGATCCCGACGGCGGTGAACAGGTACATCGCGGCGGCGATGGCGAGATCGGCCGGGCCGGCGAGGCGGTTCCAGAGGAGCGCTATGGCGGCGATCGTCGCAACGAACGGGAGGGTCACCGCCCCCAGGTTGGCGATCTTCTCCGATTTGCTCATCTCGCTTCGCACGCAGGGCAAGATATGCGTATTCAAGCGCGATATTTTAGACTGGATATCAAGATATGAGTCAGTTTCTTGTCATATAGATGACGATTTCTACTGAGAGCGAGCCCTGGCGAGCGCTACCGGGCGAAGTCGCCGCCGTGGTCGAGCCTGAGCTCGACGCCGTCACCGCCGAAATCCTCGCCGCGATCGCCCGCGAGGTTCCCGAGTACGCGCGCCCGCTCGAGGGCAGCTTCGGCCGCGGCGTGCGCCGCGGGGTGAGCGAAGCGCTGCGCCAGTTCGTGGCCCTGATCCGGGACTCGGAGGCCGGCCGTGGGGTCGGGCGCGAGGTCTACGTAGAGCTCGGCCGTGGCGAGTCGCGCCAGGGCCGCACGCTGGACTCGCTGCAGGCGGCCTACCGGGTCGGCGCCCGGGTGGCCTGGCGGAGGTTCTCCGCCGCCGGCCGGCGGGCCGAGCTCGACGCGGAGGCACTGAGCCTGCTCGCCGAGGCGATCTTCGCCTATATCGACGAGCTCTCGGCCGACTCGGTTGAGGGCTACGCCGAGGCGCGGGCCGAGGTCGAGGACGAGCGCCGCCGACGACGACGAGAGCTGGCGTCCCTGCTTGTGCGCGAGCCGCCCGCGGAGAAGGCCGACATCCGCTCCGCCGCCCAACTCGCCGGATGGCCGGTGCCCGAGCGAGTCGCGGCACTCGCCTGCACCGAGGACACGCTCGGCACGCTTGCGCGCCGACTCCCCGCGGACTCGCTGGCGACCGTCCTGGACGGACGCGGGTGCGTGCTCTTCCCGGACCCGGACGGCCCGGGACGCGCCGCTCTGATCGAGCGCGCCGCTGCCGGCTCGACGCTGACGTCGGGACCGGTGGGGGCAGCGGCGGAGCTGGCGGGGTCTTGGAAGCTTGCAAAGGCCGCCCTTGGGGCCGCCGAAGCGGGTGCCCTGCCGGCCACCGGCCTCTGTCGGGTCGACGACCACCTGGGGGACCTCTTGCTGTTCGAGGGCGGCGCCCTCGTCGACCGGATCGCGGCCCGCCACCTGTCCCCGTTCGAGTCTCTCACCCCAAAGGCCCGCGAGCGGATGCGCGAGACCGCCCTGGCTTACGTCCGTCACGGCGGCAACTCCGTTGCGATGGCCCGCGAGCTCCACCTGCACCCGCAGTCCGTCCGCTACCGGGTCGCCCAGCTGCGGGATCTGCTCGGCGACCGGCTCGACGACGCCGACGTCCGCTTCGAGCTGGAGATCGGTCTGCGACGCTGAGCGGAGTCGCCTCCGCCGCGCCTATCGGTGCCGTTTTTTGGGCAGGGTGCGGAAGACGACGTCCCAGATCGGCGAGGAGACGCCGTAGCCGAAGCGGTGGTCCTGGAAGTGGTGGCGCATGTGTTGCTCGCGCAGCTGCTTGCCGAGATCGGACTTGGGGACGAAGTGGTGCACGTAGTAGTGCGTGTAGTCGTAGAAGAGGTAGCCGGCGATGAAGCCGCCGAACAGGGGGTAGGCGGCGGGAGTGCCGAAGATCAGGGTGAAGGCGAAGAAGAAGAGGGCCGCGAGGGGGATCGAGACCGCTGGGGGCATCACCAGCCGCAGCTTGTCATTGGGGTGGTCGTGGTGGATGCCGTGGATGACGAAGTGCATTCGCCGGCCGAAGGCGTTGTCGGGCTCCCAGTGGAAGACCAGCCGGTGCAGCCAGTACTCCGTCAGGGTCCAGACCCCGATCCCGCCGAGGCTGAGCAGGACCAGCTCCCACGCGGCCTGGCCGCGCTCGGCGCCAAGCCACTCCATGGTCACGATCACGGGGACGAAGACGATCGCCGGGATCGCCGGATGCACCCGCGAGAAGAAGTTGAGGAAGTCGCTCTCGAAGAGCTGCGGCGAGGCCGACAGCTTCTCGGTCCGGTTGTGAGACTCCATTCGCGCCAATGGTAGCGGTGGCCGAAGCTGACGCCCGCAAGACGCGGGGAAGATGTGACGACTCTGTGTCAAGAAGGTTGCGCTTTGCGGAATCGCGGGTCACGAAAGCGTCACGGCGATGGCAACATGGCCGTCGTGCCACGCAAGCCCAAAGCCCCGACCTGCGACGACTGCTACTTCCGCCGCAACCAGCTCTGTGCGCTGCAGCTCGATGAGCCCTGCGCGACCTTCCGCCAGAACAGGCCCGAGGGCCTTGTCCCACCCCGCCAGCCGGTCCTCCTGATGAGGCCGCCGCGGTGGGCTGCTCAGTCCAGCGTTGCGTAGGAGGCGGCGGGGTCGCCTCGTTCCTCGTGACGGTTATGTTGTGCGCCTATGCCTGAGCGAGACGTGTTTGCGAACTTTGCCCGGATGAGGCGGGAGATGGATCAGATGCTGGGTGGGGCCTGGGGTCGGACCACGTATGTGAGCAGGCGGAGCACCGGGTTTTCGCCGAATGTGGACGTCTACTACTGCGGGGAACCGCAGCGGGCTGTCGTCAAGGTCGATTTGGCCGGTGTCGATCTCGACCAGGTTGGGATCGAGGTGGGCGGGAGGCAGCTGGCGATCGTGGGGGAACGGCCGGTGCAGGAGACCGAAGGGCGGGTCTACCAGCAGGTCGAGATCCCCTCGGGGCCGTTTCGGCGCGTGGTCGAGCTGCAGGTGGATGTCGATCCCGACCGGGCAAAGGCGACCTACGAAGACGGGATCCTGCGGATCGAGCTGCCCCTCAAGGATCCGGCGCAGACGACTCGCCGGGTGCCGATCGGGCGCGACTGATGGAGGGCTCGCCGGTCCTCGAAGTCGTCGAATCGGAGCTCGACGCCGAGGACGCGATCCGCGCCGACCAGCCGTTGCCCGACGCGCTGCCGGTGCTGCCGCTGCGTGAGACCGTCACCTTCCCCGAGACCCTGACGCCCCTCGCCGTCGGCCAGGAACGCTCGATCAAGCTCGTCGACGACGTGCTCGGCGCCAGCCGCATGCTGGCGATGGTCGCCGCGCGCGATCCCGAGGTCGAGGAGCCGGGACCCGACGGCCTCTACGACGTCGGCGTCGTCGGCATCGTCGCCCGCATGCTGAAAGTCCCGGACGGGACTCTGCGCATCCTCGTCCAGGGCACCCAGCGGGTGAAGCTCGGCCCCTACATCGCCGAGGAGCCCTATCTGGTGGCGCGGATCGCCGAGCAACCCGACACCGTCGAGGAGGGTCCCGAGCTGGAGGCGTTGACGCGCAACGTCCAACGCACCTTCTCGGAGATCGTCGAGCACATCCCCTACCTGCCCGAGGAGCTGCAGATGGCGGTGGCCAACATCGAGGACCCGGCCGCCCTCG
>JASLJO010000084.1 GCA_030152505.1 Solirubrobacterales bacterium
GCCCGTGCTGGAGGAGGAGCGGCCTGATCTGGTTCTCGCACCCGGCGACGTCAACTCGACCCTCGCCGCGGTGCTGACCGCGGCGAAGATGCATATCCCCGTCGGTCACATCGAGTCGGGGCTGCGCAGCTTCGACCGTACGATGCCCGAGGAGATCAACCGAATCGTCGCCGACGAGTTCTCCGAGCAGCTCTTCCTGCACAGCGACGAGGCGATCGAGAACCTGCGCGCCGAGGGCATCGCCGAGGAGCGCATGCACTTCGTCGGCAACACCATGATCGACACCCTGGTCGCGCTCGAAGATCGCTTCCGCGCGGCGGGGTCCGCGGCGGAGCTCGGCGTCGAGCCGGGCGCCTACGCGCTCGTCACCCTGCACCGTCCTGCGCTGGTCGACGGCGAGCTGCTGCCGGCGACGGTCCACCGCCTGGCCGAGCTGGCACGCGAGATGCCCGTCGTCTTCCCGGTCCACCCGCGCACCCGCAAGAAGATGGAGGCGGTCGAGTCCGAGCACCCTGGCCTGCTGCTTTCCGAACCCCTCGGCTATGTCGACTTCCTCTCGCTGATCGCCGACGCGGGCGCGGTGCTGACCGACTCCGGTGGCATCCAGGAGGAGACGACCTACCTCGGCGTCCCCTGCTTCACCCTGCGCGACAACACCGAGCGCCCGGTGACGATCCGTGCCGGCACCAACACCCTGCTCGGCCTCGACCCGGCCGCAATAGCCACCATCCCCGCCGCGCTGGCCGAGCGATCGCCCACGCCCACTGAACCTCCCCCACTCTGGGATGGTCACGCGGCAAAGAGGATCGCCGACGTGATCGCCGGCGAGTAGCTACTCCGACTCCTCGTCCTTCGTCTCCTCTTTGCCCGGGGACGCCATCGCCTCTTTGCTGGGCGCCAGCATCATGCTCATGTTGCGCCCTTCCTGCAATGGCGCGGACTCGATCACGGCAAGGCCGTCGAGGTCTTCGAAGAGGCGCTGCAGCAGGTCACGCCCACGCTCCGGGTGGGCCTGCTCGCGGCCGCGGAACATGATCGTGATCTTGACTTTGTTGCGCTGACGCAGGAAGCGCTCGACGTGGCCCTTCTTGGTCTCGTAGTCGTGGACGGCGATCTTCGGGCGCAGCTTGATCTCACGCACGTTGACCTGGGTCTGGTGCTTGCGGGCGGCCTTCTGCTTCTGCTCCTGCTCGTACTTGTACTTTGAGTAGTCGAGCAGGCGGGTGACCGGCGGCTTGGATCCCGGCGCCACCTCGACCAGGTCGAGGTCGGCGTCCTGGGCACGTTTCATCGCCTCGGCGATCTCGACGATGCCGAGCTGCTCGCCCTCAGCGCCGATCAACCGTACTTTCGGCACACGGATCCGCTCATTGATGCGCGTCGAGTCGCGCTCGGGCGGACGACGGTCGAACCTGCGCGGGACAGGCACTAGTGAGAGGACTGGTGGAGCTTCAAGAGGACGAGTGATGCGGAGGCGGCCACGGGACGCTCAGCGGCGCAAGGTGTTTGGCATGCCTGCGAACAAGTGCCCGCAGTATAGAGACAGAACGGAGTCAAGGTGTCGGCGCTCAGGCGTCCTGCTCGGCGCGGTGGACGAGCGCGGCGAACTGGGCGTAGTCCATTGCCCCCAACTCGCCGTCGGCGTGCGAGCGCACGGCGACCTCCCTGCTCTCTTCCTCGCGGTCGCCGACAACCAACATGTAGGGGTTGCGGGCCAGTTCGGCGTCGCGCACCTTCTTGCCGATCGACTCCGAGCGCCGGTCGAGCTCGACCCTCACCCCCAGCTCGCGCAGCTCGGCGGCGACGCTTTCGCCGAACTCGACGTGGCGGTCGGAGATCGGCAGCACTGTCGCCTGCACCGGAGCCAGCCAGACTGGGAAACGGCCGCCGTAGTGCTCGATCAGGATGCCGGCGAAACGCTCCATCGAGCCGAGCAGGGCACGGTGGATCATCACCGGTCGCTGCGCCTCATCATCGGGATCGGTGTAGGTGAGGTCGAAGCGCTCGGGCATGAAGAAGTCGACCTGGCAGGTGCCGCACTGCCAGGAGCGGCCGAGCGCATCGGTGATGTGGAAGTCGATCTTCGGCCCGTAGAAGGCGCCGTCGCCGGGATTGAGCGTGTACTCACGGCCCTGGGCCTCCAGCGCGTCGTGCAGCGCCGCTTCCGCCTGCATCCACTGCTCCTCGCTGCCGATCGACTTCTCGGGCCGGGTCGAGAGCTCGATGTGGACGTCGTCGAAGCCGAAGCGGGCATAGAGCTCGTCGATCGCCTCGCAGATGCCGGTCACCTCGTCGACGATCTGCTCCGGGGTGCAATAGATGTGGGCATCGTCCTGGGTGAAGGCCCGCACCCGCAGCAACCCGTGCAGGACTCCCTCGCGCTCGGCGCGGGAGACCTGGCCGAACTCGGCGATGCGCAGCGGCAGCTCACGGTAGGAGTGGCGGTCGGAGTCGAAGACGAGGCAGGCGCCCGGACAGTTCATCGGCCGGATCGCGTACTGCCGCTCCTTGGACTCGGTGAGGTACATGTTCTCCTGGTAGTTGTCCCAATGGCCGGAGCGGTGCCAGAGCTCGACGTCCATCAGGTGAGGCGTCTTGATCTCGACGTACTCGCGCTTGCGCAGCTGCTTGTGCACCTCGGCCTCGATCAGGCGCAACAGGGTGGTGCCGTGGGGCAGCCAGAAGGGCATTCCCGGCGCCTCCTTGCGCAACATGAAGATGCCGAGCTGAGGGCCGAGGCGGCGGTGGTCGCGCGCCTTCGCCTGCTCGATCCGCTCCAGATGGAGGTCGAGGTCCTTCTTGGAGAAGAAGGCGGTGCCGTAGATCCGAGTCAACATCGCGCGGCTCTCGTCGCCGCGCCAGTAGGCGCCGGCGAGCGAACTCAGCTTGATTGCCTTGATCCGGCCGGTGCCGGGGCCGTGCGGACCGCGACAGAGATCCTCGAACGGCCCGTTGCGGTAGAGCGAGACGGTCCCCACCCCTTCGTCGCGGACCAGGTCCTCGATCAGCTCGACCTTGTAGTCCTGACCCTGGGCACGGAAGGTCTCGATCGCCTCGGCGACGGGCACGTCGCGGCGCTCGAAGGACTCGTCGGCCTTGATGTGGGCGCGCATCGCAGCCTCGATGCGTTCCAGGTCGTCCTCGTTGATCTTCGTCCCCGGCGGGAACTCGAAGTCGTAGTAGAAGCCCTGCTCGATCGGCGGTCCGATCGTCACCTTGGTGCCGGGGTAGAGCTCCATCACGGCCTCGGCCATGACGTGGGCCGCATCGTGGCGGATCAGCTCCAGCGCATCGGGGTCGCGATCGGTGAGGATTGCGATCTCGGCGCCGTCGGGAAGCGGCGCCGAGAGGTCGCGCAGCTCGCCGTCGACGCGGATCGCCAGCGCGGCCTTGGCCAAGCCGGGGCCGATCGCCGCCGCGGCGTCGGCGCCGCTCGCGGCGTCGGGCAGCTCCAGCGGCTTGCCGTCGGGCAGCTTCACGGTGATCTTCGTCGTCGCCTCCATCGCGGGCAATGCTAAGCGACTATCCCAAAACCCTCGCGCACCCCTGGCGGCGGCGGACACTGCGCGGTGCGGCGTCCTCAGTCGGCCAAATAGCTCTGCTATTCGGCCTCCCTGCGTCCTTGCCCGCTTGGTCCGACGCGCGCCAGTCGCACACGCGGGTCTTCGGATAGTCACTTGGACCCCTGCCGGGCCTGCCGTACGGCGATCAGCGGACAGGGGCTGGGGCCGCCGAGCACCCCGCGCCGCTCCCAGACCGTGTAGGGGCCGGCTTGGCGGCGAAAGGTCAGCCCGCTGAAGGGCGGGCGCCGGGGTGGGTCGCTGCTGACGAAGAAGCGGATCCCGCTCGGCGGCCTCCCCCCCGCTGCGCTCGCCGGTTCGATGCAGACGCGGCCGCCGCGCAGCTCCCAGGCGACGTAGGGGGGGCCCTGTTCGTCGGCGAGGAGCTTGTGGGGGGCTAGCACGAGAGTCGAGCCGGTCGCGAGCAGGGGGCGCAGGCTGGTGAGGGCGGGCGAGTAGGACGTTGGCCCGATTGGGGCGTTGGCGAAGGCTAGGACGGAGCTGAGGCCGGCGGCGAGCAGGTATGGGGCTGATGCCAGAGCCGATCGCGCCAGCAGGATCGTGAGAGCGCAGAGCGGGGCGGCGATCTCGAGCGCCTTGGCGGCCGTGTAAGGCGTTCCGCCGATACGTGCCGCGGCGTAGAGCGCCGCGACGGAAATCAGACCGGCAAGGATGGCTCGCTCGCCGTTGCGCCATGCGCGCCGCAATCCCCACAGCAGCAGGGCCATCGCGAACGCCGCCCCCAGGTAGTAGACGAAGGCCGGAACAGCGCCGTCGCCCGGAGCCAGGCGGAAGTCGCCCGAGGGCCAGATTCCCAATGCCGTGAAGGGGGAGATCTGGCCGAAGAGGTTGCCCAGGCCCGGGCCGTTGGGGTCGAAGGTCTCGAAGCTGCGAAAGTCGATCATGCGGCCGAGCTCGGGGAGCGTCCCGACCAGGAAGACGACAAGCGCCAGGAGCAATGGCCGAGCCGTAAGCGCTCTTTCGTAAGCCAGCCAGATCGCCAGAAACGCCACCAGCCAGATCAGACCCGGAAAGCTGTAGACGTAGACGGAGCCGATGGCTAGAAGCGCAGCCGGGACGAAGCGCAGTGGGAGTTCGCGCCAGGTGCGGGTGGACTCGCGTAGAGCCAGCACGAAGGCGAGAACGAGGAGTGCCTGGATCACCTCCTTGAAGGCGCCTTGGGCGTAGTAGGAGGCGACCAGGTATGGGAGGCCGACCACTAGCGCTCCCGTCGTGCGGCGCCAGGGTGGTTGATCGGGGAAGGCCGCAAGGGCGGTCAGCGGAGCGAGGGTCGCGGCCGCGATCGTGAGGCCGTCGAAGCCCTGGACGATGCCGATGCCCAAGCCCTTGTTGAGTGCGACGACGACCGCGTGCGGGCCGAGCGGGTAGCCCTGGTGCAGGAGCTGCGATCCGTTGCCTTCGGCGAGGCGATCGGTCGCCAGCAGATGCTGCGACATGTCGGGGTTGAAGCCGGTGCCGAGGATGCCGAAGTGGCCTTCGACCAGGAAGGGCAGGGAGGCGGCAAACAGAGCTCCGATGCCGACCGGCAGGCCGACGTGCAGCGCCTCTCCCCCACCCTCGCTTCGCCCGCGAAGGTAGAGCGCCGCGACGACGGCCAGCAGCGGGACCAGCACCGCCGGGACGACACCGTGAGCGGGCAAGCGCACCGTCGCCCAGGAGATCGCGCAGACCAGGCCCAGGCCGACGGCGGGTGAAAGCCAGGACCAGCCGTCGGCCTGGGCCTGGTCTGCGCGATCTCCTGGGCGACGGTGCGCTTGCCCGCTCACGGTGTCGTCCCGGCGGTGCTGGTCCCGCTGCTGGCCGTCG
>JASLJO010000085.1 GCA_030152505.1 Solirubrobacterales bacterium
TCCCGAGACCCGGGCGTCGGAGGCCGAGGTGGGGATCGGTTCCGCAGACTGTGAGGGCGGTGTCGGCAGGTCTGCGGCATGTGTCGTCGCTTGCGGTCCTCTGCGTCCATCGGGGCGCGATCGCTTCTCGCTCTTGTGACTTGTGGCTGAGGATTCCGATGTGGCTTCGATCGGCGCCACCGGCTTGACGGAGTGAAGACGGCGAGCGTCCTGCGCAGCCGGCGGTTTCTCGATGCCGCTTCGATGGAGCCCGACTCCGCCAATGCCGGGGACAACGCCAGCTGCGAGGCATGCGGTGGCCGCCACGCCGGCGCAGACCGAAGCTAGCTTGACTGTGGTGGCGCTCAGCATCTGTCCCGCGGCGGCATCTCCGCCGGCTCCCGGCATGCTCGAGACCACTCGCAGGAGCGTTTCGCGCACACGTTCGCGCAGACCGCCTGACGTCGCCAGGGAAGATGAGGCGAGCAGGCCGGCGATGTCGAGGAGATGGCCACGCATTTGAGCCTGCGTCCGCCGGCAGGCGAGGCAGTGATCCAAGTGCGCTTCGACTGCACGGCGCTCGTCTGCCGAGACCTCTTCGGCGACGTAGCGTCGCAGGAGGTCTGCCCGCATCTCCTCGCAGCGCTCCCCGCCGCGAATCTGCTCAAAAGCATCGAGCGCGCGGGCGTTGGCCCGCTGGATGGTCCTGCGGTAGCTGCGCAGGCTGAGGCCGGGCGTTTTCTCGACGATCTCCTGCGGGCTGAGGTTCATCTGGTGGCGCTGGCGAAAGACCAAGCGCTCGCGCTCGGGGAGCATCTGCAACGCCTCGCGGCCGATCGCCGCCGCCTCGCGTTCCTCGGTGACCTCCTGTGGGTTCGGCGCGCTCCGGTCCTGCAGTGAGCGGATCATCTCCAACCCGACTTCCGTGCGCAGGCCGCGTCGCCGTCGCTCGTCGATCAGGCGATAGCGACAGGCACGCTTGACATAGCTGACCATCTGGGCCTCCGAGAATCCCCGCGCGATCGGGTCGACCGTCTCCATGACCCGCTCGAAGGCGGCTGTGAAGATTTCTTCGGCTTCTTCCTCTGAGCAGCGTTGGCGGCGGAGTTCGCCGAGGCTGCCCATTCTCGCCGTGCTGAAGACAGCGGAGTAGAAGCCCGCCTCGGCGACGCTCAGTCGCCTTTCCCCGGCGGCGGGGTCTCTGGGCCCGCGCCGGGGGTTGGCGGCCATCTCAGCGCCGCCGAGGATGGGGAGCCCGCCGCTGGGGCAAGACGATCAGCGCCAGCCGGTCGGAGTTGCCCTGTAGGTAGGGATATGCCGCCTGGGGGCGCACCAGCGCGCGCGTCAAGTACTTGGTCCCCACATTGGTGCGCGTGAAGCGGTAGGGCAGCGTGAAATGGCCGTCCTCGTCGGTCAGGACGGTGTGGAATGCGAGCCAGCCCTTGCCACGCTTGACCTGGATCACGACGACGACCTGGTCGTTGTCGGGGCCGGGAATGGCGCCGGTGAAGATCGCCGAGTGCTTGTTGTAGACGACCTTGCGGCGTACGCCGAAGGCGGGGTGGACGATCGTCTGGATCGTCGCGTGACTCGCCACTTCGCGCGCGCCGGAGCGGTAGAGCGCGATCATTTCGCGCGAGGGCCCCGCCGAGACGGCGAAGCTGTAGCCGCCGTCGGGTCCGCTGAGCGCGAGGCCGAGGAATTCACGCGAGCGATCGGTGATGACTCGGCTGAACACGCAGACCGCGGCGTTAGCGACGCCACCGTCGGGTCCGCTGATCTTGCCGTGCAGGGTCGAGCCCTCGCCCTGGCGCACGATCTCTTCGGCCGCTCCCCCGTCGCCGAGGCCGCTGGTCAGCCCGCTGCCACCGGAGCTGCTCGATCTCACGCATTCATAGGCCAGCGGCGCTCTGGCCGCCAGGCCGACGTTGCCCTCGGCGTCCTGCAGCCACGCGCGCAGTTCGTAGGCGCCCCTCTCGCGCGGCGTCTGGAGGCTCTGGATCGCATCGATGCCCTGGCCTTCGAGCGTCTGCGTGTCGAGGAGGACCCCGCCGGCCTGATTTTGGACCTGATAATGGACCGCGACGATTGGCGAGCCGGCGTCGGGCACGTCGTGCCAGCGCACGTCGAAGCCCTCGCTTTGGCGGGAGACGCCCGGGGCGGTCACCTGCATGTTCTGCGGCGGGGCGGGCGGCGTCGTGTCGTGCGGGATCGGCGCCACGGCGGCCGGGCCGGTGAAGCCGACCGAGTCCTCAAGCCAGACGCGCAGGGCGTAGGCGTCGGGGGCCGGCGGGCCTTCGATCGTCGGCAGCGAGGTCGGGTCGACGGCCGAGAGCGTCTTCTCGGGGACGAGCACTTTGCCGGTCGCTTCGTCGACGACCTCGTAATGGACCTTGGCGATCGGGCTGCCGGTGTCGGGCGGCAGCGAGAAGGTGGTACCGAAGTGGTCCAGGTAGCGCGCCGGATTGGAGCTCGTCACCTTCAGTTCGGCCGGCTTGCCCGGTGCGGTGTTGTCGGTGTGGATCGTCCGCGTGTCGCACGATTCGGAGGCCGAGCCACCTATGTGCTGGTACTGGGAGTAGTCCTGGACGCAGGTCGAAATCTGGTGCTGGCCGTCG
>JASLJO010000011.1 GCA_030152505.1 Solirubrobacterales bacterium
GGCGCTTCCCGGACGGCCACTCGATCATCCTCCTCTCCGAGGGCCGCCTGCTCAACCTCGGCAACGCGACCGGACACCCGAGCTTCGTGATGTCGAACTCGTTCACCAACCAGGTGATCGCGCAGATCGAGCTCTATGGCCAGCCCGACGGGTTCATGGCCAAGGAGGTCACCGTGCTGCCCAAGCACCTCGACGAGAAGGTCGCGCGACTGCACCTGGCGGCGCTCGGCGTCAACCTCACCGAGCTGTCCGAGGAGCAGGCCGCCTACCTCGGCATCCCCGTCGAGGGCCCCTACAAGCCGGATCACTACCGCTACTGAGCCGATGCGTGCCATGATCTTGGCGGCGGGGCTTGGAACCCGGCTGCGGCCGATCACCTACGGGATGCCGAAGCCGATGGTGCCGGTGCTGAACCAGCCGGTGATGGCACACACCGCACGGCTTCTGGCCCGGCACGGCTTCACCGAGGCGATCGCCAACCTGCACTGGTTCCCGGAGGTGATCGAAGGCCACTTCGGCGACGGCTCGGACTTCGGCCTCGAGCTTTCCTACAGCCTCGAGCAGCAGCTCCTGGGAACCGCCGGCGGCGTGCGCAACGCCGCCGGCTTCCTCGGCGACTCGTTCCTCGTCGTCGCCGGCGACGCGCTCACCGACATCGACTTCGGTGCGATGCGCGCCTTCCACGAATCCCACGACGGCCTGGTCACGATGGCAACCAAGCGGGTTGCCGACACCGACCAGTTCGGCGTCGTCATCGCCGCCGGCGACGGCCGCATCCAGGGCTTTCAGGAGAAGCCGGACCCTGCCGAGGCGCTCTCCGATCTGGCCAACACCTGCATCTACATGTTCCGGGCCGAGGTCTTCGACTACTTCCCCGCCCCGGGGACGAGCAACGACGCGGGGCCCGACGACCCTCCCGAGTTCGCCGACTGGGCAAAGGACGTCTTCCCGGCGTTGCTGGAGGCCGACGTGCCCTTCTACTCGCACGAGATCGACGCCTACTGGAACGACATCGGCAATCTCGACGAGCTGCGGCAAGGCAACCTCGACGCCCTGCACGGCGCGGTCGCGGTCGACCCGGGCGCGCCGGAGGTGGCCGTGGGCGTGCGCAGCGCCAGCTCACTCGACGGCGCCGAGGTCACCGGCCCGGCTCTGGTCGGCGGGGGCGTCGAGATCGGCGCTGGCGTAAAGATCGACGGTCCGGCAGTCGTTGTCGACAACTGCCGGATCGGCGACGGCTCGATCGTCCGCGACGCGATCCTGCTCGAAGGCGCCGTGTTGCCACCGAAGTCGGTGCTGGTCGGCGGCATCGCGGCTTACGCGCGATAGGCGTCACAGACAATTGACGCTCGGGGCGCCACGCGCGCGCCGTTGCCCCGCACGCTCGGGGCATGAATCTCCTCCAAGCAGTAGCCGACGGCCTGATCCCGCCACTCTGCGCCGCCTGCGGCCGCGCCTCTCGCCCCGAGGCGATGCTCTGCACCCGCTGCTCGCGCAGACTGGCCGCGGCCGATCCCTTGGAAGGAGCCGGCCCGCCGGGCGTGGATCGCGCCTGGTCATCCGCTCCGCATGAGGGCGTGGCCCGCGACCTGGTCACGGCTCTCAAGTTCCGCCGCCTCCTGCCGGTGGCCGACCAGATGGCCGACCGCATCGAGTGGCTCGCCCCCGGAGCCCTCCTCAGTGGCACCATTGTCCCTGTTCCCACGGCCCGCCTCCGCTCTCTCGCCCGAGGCTTTGACCCCGCGGTCGAGCTCGCTCAAGCTCTGGCCACCAGAGCCGCCCTGCCACTTTCTGCCTGTCTAGTGCGCCGCGGCGGCGGCCGCCAGGTGGGCAAGCGCCGCGCCGACCGCATCGGCCACCCACCACTGATTCAAGTTCGCGGCCAGGTCCCCCGCAGCATCCTCTTGATCGACGACGTCCTGACCACCGGCGCCACGCTCACCTCCTGCGCAAGCGCTCTGCGCCAGGCCGGAAGCGTCCGGGTAGCGGCGATCACCTTTACACGACGCTTGTGAGGACGACAGCGGGTATCCCCCGAAGGAAACATTGGAGCCCTTCCTGGCAAGAACTCATAAGGCCGCCTCTATGCGGGTTTCCGCAGGGGGATACCCGCTGTCGTCCCCGCGCGATCCGTGAAATTTCCCCTTGCCGCAATCCGGGTAGAGGCGTAGCATCGAAGCTGACCCAACCGAGGAGGCCAATATGCGGATCGAGGTGCGAGGGCGCAACGTCGAGGTTGACGATGAGCTGAGAGACCACGTTCTGAAGCGCTTCCGTCGTGTGGGCAGACAGGTCTCGGAGCTGGCGACTCTCGAGGTGATCGTCTGGGAAGAGAAGAACCCGGCGATCGCCGACAGCCAGGTGGCGGAGGCGACGCTGAGGCTGAAGGGCGTGACGCTGCACGCCAAGGAGTGCTCACCGGAGATGGCGCACAGCGTCCACGAACTGGCCGAGGACATCCGGCGCCAGGTCAAGAAGCACCGCGAGAAGCGCCGCAAGCGGTCCCGTACGCGGCGACTGGTAAACCAGGTGCGCGGGCGTACGGTGGAGACGTAGGAGGGTCGGGTGCCCGAGGGGCCGGGTGCCCCTCCGCCGGAAACCGTATGTGGTTCAGGGTTCCGGCCCCATAGGCAGCTTGACCCAGAGCTTCCGTCGGAGGGGCACCCGGCCCCTCCCTGAGCCCCGCTACCCTTGGCTCATGGCCAACGCACGGGACATGGTCACGCGCGCACTGCGTGTGGGCGAGGGAAGGAAGTTCAAGGCCTATGAGAAGCGGGCGCAGAGCATCAATGCGATCGAGCCGGAGATGGAGCTGCTCAGCGACGAGGAGCTGCGTGCCGAGGCAGACGCTCTGCGCGAGCGCGCGCGGGGCGGGGAGTCGCTCGACGAGCTGCTGCCGGAGGCCTTTGCGCTTACCCGCGAGGCGGCGCGGCGCAGCATCGGCCAGCGGCACTTCGACGTACAGCTGATCGGCGGCATGGCCCTGCACGACGGGGCGATCGCCGAGATGAAGACCGGTGAGGGCAAGACGCTGACCGCCACCCTGGCCGTCTTCCTCAACACGCTCGGCGGCGAGAGCGTCCACGTCGTGACCGTCAACGACTATCTGGCGCGGCGCGACGCCGAATGGATGAAGCCGATCTACGACGCACTCGGGGTCAGCGTCGCCGCGATTCAGAGCCCCGACGAACCCGATGGCCGGCGGGCCAAGTACGCCTGCGACGTCGTCTACGGCACCAACTCGGAGTTTGGCTTCGACTACCTGCGCGACAACATGGCCGAAGCACTCGAGCTGTGCGTGCAGCGGGGCCACCAGTTCGTCATCGTGGACGAGGTCGACAACATCCTGATCGACGAGGCGCGCACCCCGCTGATCATCTCCGGGGCGCCCGAACAGGCGGCGAAGATCTACTACGAGTTCGCCCGCCTCGCACGCCGGATGGAGGGTGTGCCGGCCAAAGACCGACTGAAATCTCTGGGCGAATCGAAGGACACCTCCGAAGCCGATTTCGACTACGAATACGACGAGAAACACAAAACGGTCTCACCGACCGAGCGCGGGGTCAAGCGGGCCGAGGAGCATCTCGGCGTCGACAACCTCTACCTCAGCGAGCACGGCAGCCTGGTCAACCATCTCGGTCAGGCGCTCAAGGCGGAGTCGCTCTATAAGAGGGACAAGGACTACGCCGTGGTCGATGGCCAGGTGATGATCATCGACGAGTTCACTGGGCGGATCCTCGAGGGGAGGCGCTGGTCTGAGGGCCTGCACCAGGCGGTCGAGGCGAAGGAGGGCGTGGCGATCGGCGAGGAGAACCAGACCCTTGCGACGATCACCCTGCAGAACTACTTCCGTCTCTACGACAAGCTCGCCGGGATGACCGGCACCGCCCTGACCGAGGCGACCGAGTTCATGAAAATCTACAAAGTGCCGGTGGTCGAGATCCCGACCAACCAGCCGATGGTCCGCAAGGATCTCAACGACCAGATCTTCAAGAGCAAGGACGGCAAGTGGAAGGCGGTGTTGGACGAGATCTTCGCCCGCCACGAGAAGGGCCAGCCGATCCTGGTCGGCACCGTTTCGGTCGAGGTCTCGGAGATGATCTCAGGCGAGTTGACGCGGCACGGAATCGAGCACGCGGTGCTCAACGCGAAGCCCGAGCACGCGCAGAAAGAGGGTGAGCGGATCGCCGAAGCCGGGCGCAGGGGCGCGGTGATGATCGCCACCAACATGGCCGGCCGCGGCGTCGACATCAAGCTCGGCGGCGATTCCGAGCAGTTGGCGATCCACGAGCTGA
>JASLJO010000191.1 GCA_030152505.1 Solirubrobacterales bacterium
CCTGATGAGCGAGGGCAAGGGCGTGCAGATGGATCTGATCACGCTGACCGTGTCGCCCGGCCTGTCCGAGCACGCCGCGCCGAAGTTCTCGCGCTGACCCCGCTCCCAGACGGCACCGCGACGACGCGCTGACGTCCTCTACGTTGCGTATGCAGACCAAGATCAGCGCCGAACCGGTGCCCTTTGGCCTGGAGACCTTCGAAAGCTCGATCCTCGACGGGGGCGGCGGCGCCGAGACCCGGGCCGGCTCCCATCCCTACCAGATGCGGGTTGGTGCCCAATACAACCTGATCGATAGGTTCGGAGATCCGGTCGAAAACGCGAAGAGCGTCGTCGCCGACCTGCCCAAGGGCTTCATCGTCAACCCCGAAGCGAGCCCGGTGCGCTGCACCGAGGCGCAGCTGGTTGGCTCGGTGGAAGGGAAAAACCCATGCCCCGACGCCGCGGCCGTCGGCTTGGTCCACGTCACTGCGGTCGGCGTGACGAACTATGCCGCGCCGAGCCTCACCGCCCCCCTCTACAACATGGTGCCGACGCAGGGCGCCCCGGCGGTGTTCGGCTTCGATGCCGGCGGCTTCGGCATCTTCGTCCACCTCTTCGGCAAGATCCGCTCAGACGGCGACTACGGGCTCAGCTCCGACACGTTCGACATCCCCCAGTTCGGCGGCATGTCGGGTGTCTCAGTCGACCTCTGGGGCGATCCCTCAGACCCGAGTCACGACAAACGGCGCGGCCTCTGTGGGTTCAAGGGGAAATTCCACATACAAAGAGATTGCTCTGTAGCACCGAGCAAGACCGCGCTGCTGACGATGCCGAGCGCCTGCTCGGGGCCGTTGAAGATG
This sequence comes from Solirubrobacterales bacterium, assembly GCA_030152505.1. Classification (GTDB taxonomy): domain Bacteria; phylum Actinomycetota; class Thermoleophilia; order Solirubrobacterales; family 70-9; genus VRUE01. The sequence continues at coordinate 843 of JASLJO010000191.1, forward strand.
AAGTTCACGACCAACTCTTGGCAGAACGCCTCCCGATACATCACCGCCGAAACCGAAACCAAGGACGAGAACGGCAACCCGGTCGGCGTCAGCGGCTGCGAGAAGCTGAACTTCAGCCCTAAGATCGAAGCGGGCCTCTCGACCGACCAGGGCGAGACGGGGACGGCGTTCGACATCAACGTCGACTTCCCCAACGATGGCCTCGGCGCCCCGAGCGGGATCAACGAATCCTTGGCCGAAAAAGCCGTCGTCACGCTGCCCGAAGGCGTCACGATCAACCCCTCGGTGGGCGAAGGCCTCGGCTTCTGCACCCCCGCCCAGTACGACAGGGAGACCAACTTCTCGATCGACGGCGAGGGCTGTCCGAGCGACTCCAAGGTCGGCACGCTGGAACTCGAAACGCCGCTCTTGAAGGACGAAGAGATCAACGGATTCGTCTACCTCGCCCAGCAGGACGACCCGACGACCAGCCAACACGGAGCCGAGAACCCCTTCGACACCGACATCGCCCTCTACATGGTCCTGCGCAACGCGACCAGGGGGGTCCTCGTCAAGAGGCCGATCAAGGTGATCGCCGACCCGGTCACCGGTCAGCTGGTGGCGACGATCGAAGACGTCCCCCAGCAGCCCTTCAACCACTTCAACTTCCACTTCAAGGAAGGCGCGCGGGCGGCCTTGATCTCACCCGCCGCCTGCGGCATCTACCCCACCGAAGCGAAGTTCTATCCCTCCTCGGATCCAAGTCATCCAAAGACGGTCAAATCCGACTTCGAAATCACCAAGGGCGTAAACGGCGGCCCCTGCCCCTCTGGAGGCATCCTGCCCTTCAAGCCCGATTTCAGCGCCGGCTCGATCAACAACAACGCCAAGTCCTACTCGCCCTTCGACATGCGGCTGACGCGTAGGGACGGAGAACAGGACATGACCAAGTTCTCCTCGATCCTGCCTCCGGGCGTGCTCGGCAAGCTCAAAGGGGTCTCCAAATGCTCCGACCCGGAGATCGCCGCCGCGAAGACGAAGACCGGCCGCCAGGAGAAGGCGAGCCCATCGTGCCCGGCCAACAGTCTGATCGGCCACACGATCGCGGGAGCGGGGGTGGGGGACTCCTTGACCTTCGTCCCCGGCTACCTCTACCTGGGCGGCCCATACAACGGCGATCCGCTCTCGGTGATCTCAATCACGCCCGCATTGGCGGGCCCCTTCGACGCCGGAACCGTAGTCGTCAGAGAGGCACTGACGCTCAATCCCGAGACGGCGGAAGTCGAGGTCGACGGCAAGAACTCTGATCCGATCCCCCACATCCTCAAAGGGATCGTCCTCAAGGTCAGGGAGCTGCGGGTGAAGGTCGACCGGCCCGAATTCATCCTCAACCCGACCAGCTGCGATCCGAGCAGCGCAAACGCGACCCTCTTCGGCGCCTTCCAGAACGTCTTCGATCCATCAGACGACGTCCCGGTGGGACTCGGGACCCGCTACCAGGCGGCGAGCTGCGCAAGCCTCGGCTTCAAGCCAAAGCTCTCGATCAAGCTGAACGGCGGCTCAAAGCGAGGCGATCATCCGGCATTGAAAGCGGTCGTCAACGCGAGGCCCGCGGACGCCAACGTCGGCAAAGCGACCGTGACCCTGCCGAAGTCCGCCTTCCTCGATCAAAGCCACATCCGCACGATCTGCACCAGGGTCCAGTACGCCGCAAACGGCGGCTCAGGAGGCGGCTGTCCGAAGGCGGCCCAGTACGGCTTCGCCAGAGCGTTCACGCCGCTCCTCGACGAGCCGGTCGAAGGACCCGTCTACCTCAGATCCTCAAACCACAAGCTGCCCGACCTGGTCGCGGCCCTGCACGGCATCGTCAACGTCGACATCGTCGGCCGCATCGACTCTTTCAAGGGTGGCATTCGCAGCTCATTCGAAACCGTCCCCGACGCACCTGTCTCCAGGTTCATCCTCAACATGCAGGGCGGCAAAAAGGGACTGGTCGTCAACAGCCGCAACCTCTGCTCCTCGACCTCAAGGGCGATCGCCGATTTCACCGGGCAAAACGGAGTCCCGGACGAATTCAACCCCGTGGTCAAGCCGAGCTGTGGGAAGGCAAAGAAGCACAGGCGGCATCGGCAGCGCGGGCGAGGCTAGGCGGGGCGACGAGCGCGGCGCACAGGCGGGGGCATGGAGGACGAGCGGCCAGTTGAGCTCGGGGACGCTTTCGAGCCCGCTTTTGCCCGCCTCCAGATCCGCGTCGAGGCCGCCTGCACCGGCGAGCTCGAGTGGCCGGCCCGGGTGGCGGCGGGCGTTCGGACTGCCCTCGCTTTTGCCGCCGCCGATCCCGCAACCGCCGAAGTTCTGACCAACGAGGCGATGGCCGCGGGGAAGGACGGCTTTGCCCGCTACGACCGCATGATCGAGTACTTCGCCGACGCCCTCCGCCCCGGGCGCGCGGAGCGGGCGGACGGTGAGCGCCTGCCCGAGATCACCGAGAAGACGATGGTGGGGGGTGTCGCCATGCTCGTCGCCCAGCGCCTCAGCTTCGGACGCCAGAGCGAGCTGCCGGCCCTCGCGCCGGAGGCGATCCAGTTCGTCCTCACTCCGTACCTCGGCGCCGCCGACGCGAAACGGGTCGCCTACGACCAGCCCGGCTGACCCGCACGCCGCTAAAGTTGATCGTTCCGCCCGGGTAGCTCAGTTGGTAGAGCACTTCCATGGTAAGGAAGGGGTCACGAGTTCGAGTCTCGTCCCGGGCTTTTCCATGGACTTCTCCCTGAGCAATGAGCAGGAGGACTTTGCCGCGGCGATCCGCGACTTCTGCGCGCGCGAGTGCGGGACGCAGGAGCAACGCGAGAAGCTGACCGACGGCCACCGGCTGCACCACAACTTCGACATCTACAAGCAGATGGCGGAGCTGGGCTGGCTCGGGGTGACGATTCCGGAGGAGCACGGCGGCTCGGGCGGCTCGATGCTCGATGCCTGCCTCTTCATGGAGGAGACCTCGCGCGGCCTCGCCCCGATCGGCGGCTACGCGACGACGCTGATCGTCGCCGGCGCTACCCAGCGCTTCGGCACCGAGGAGCAGAAGAAGCAGATCCTCGGCGGCATCGCCGCCGGCGCTGTCGAGGCGATCGCCATGACCGAGCCCGAGGCGGGCTCGGACGTCGGCTCGCTCACCACCTCGGCGGAGCAGGTCGACGGCGGCTTCGTCCTCAACGGGCAGAAGGTCTTCATCTCCAACGCCCACATCGCCGACCACATCCTCGTCGTCTGCCGCACGACCAAGGGCGAGAACAAGCACGAGGGCCTCTCGATGATCTGGCTGCCGCGCGAGACCGAGGGGCTCGAGATCGTCCCGATCAAGACGATGGGCGGGGAAGAGACCAACACCCTCTATTTGACCGACGTCGAGGCGCCCGCCGACGCCCTGCTCGGCGAGGTCGACCAGGCCTGGACGCAGCTGATGGCCGGCCTCAACGTCGAGCGGCTGATCCTCGCCGCGACGATGCTCGGCATCGCCCAGCGGG
>JASLJO010000203.1 GCA_030152505.1 Solirubrobacterales bacterium
CCCGCTGGATGAGACCGACAAGCGGTTGATGAACCTGCTGCAGTCGAGCTTCCCGCTCGACCCCGAGCCCTTCGCCCTGCTCGCCTCCGAGGCCGAGCTGGAGACCGATGACCTGCTGGCCCGCACCCGCCGCCTGCTCGAGGGCCGGATCATCCGCGAGATCACGCCGATCTTCGACACCCGGGCGCTCGGCTATGAGTCGATGCTGGTCGCCGCGAGGGTCGACGGCGAGCATCCGCAGCGGGCCGCAGCCGCGGTCAACGCCCACCCCGGCGTCTCGCACAATTACCTGCGCACGCACGACTTCAACCTCTGGTTCACGATCGCCGTGCCACCCGACTCCGAGCTGGGCATGGCCGGCACCCTCGAGGCGCTGATGCGCGAGACCGGCGCCGAGTCGATGCGCCAGCTCCCCACCCTGACCCTGTTCAAGATCAACATGAACCTGGAGATGGAGAAGGGCACCGAGGCGCTTGCCGCGACGGTCGAGGCGGCGCCGCCGCGTGAGCTCGAGCGCCAGCCCTACGACGAGGACGACATCGCCACGATCCGTGTCCTGCAGGGGCCGATGGAGGCTGTCGAGCGCCCCTACGACGCCGCCGCGGAAGAGCTGGGGATCTCGACCGAGGAGCTGCTCGAGCGGCTGCAGTCGATGGTCGACCGCAAGCTTCTGCGTCGCGTCGCGGCGATCCTCTACCACCGCCGCGCCGGCTTCTCGGCCAACGGCATGGGCGTCTGGAAGGTGCCCGAGGGGGAGATCCTCGAGACGGGCAGGCGGATGGCCTCGTTCCGTGGCATCTCGCACTGCTACCAGCGACCCACCTACGAGGACTGGCCCTACAGCGTCTTCACCATGGCCCACGGCCGCTCGAAGGAGGAGTGCGACGCGATCCTCGACTCGATCGCCGCCGACTGCGACATGGGCCCCGACGACCGCGCCACGCTGTATTCCTCGACCGAGTACAAGAAGATCCGCCTGCACTACTTCACCGACGACTACGAGCGGTGGGAAGCTGAGCATTCGTAACTACGATCGTTCGGCGGAGCTGTACCGGCGGGCGTCGAGGGTGATGCCAGGCGGGGTCAACTCGCCCGTGCGGGCGATGCGGCAGATCGGCCGCGAGCCGATCTTCGCCGAGCGTGGCGAGGGCTGCGAACTGGTCGACGTCGACGGCAATCGCTACGTCGACTGGGTCTGCTCCTGGGGCCCGCTGATCCTCGGCCACGCCGACCCCAGGGTGGTCGCCGCGGTGAGCGATGCGGCGGCGCGGGGGACCAGCTATGGCGCCGCGACCGAGGCCGAGGTCGAGCTGGCCGAAGAGGTCGCCGCAAGGGTGCCCTCGGTGGAGATGCTGCGGATGACCAGCTCGGGCACCGAGGCGGCGATGAGCGCGGTCCGCCTCGCCCGCGCCGCGACGGGCCGCGAGGTGGTGGTCAAGTTCTCCGGCGCCTACCACGGCCACTCCGACGGCCTGCTCGCCGACGCCGGCTCCGGCCTGGCGACGCTGGCGATCCCCGCCAGCCCCGGGGTGACGGCGGCGCAGACGGCCGGGACCGTGGTGGTGCCCTGGAACGATCGCGACGCGGTCGCGCGAGCCCTGGCCGAGCATCCGGTCGCCGCGCTCCTCGCCGAGCCGTTGCCGGCCAACATGGGGGTGGTCCCCGCCGAGGACGGCTTCCTCGCGTTCCTGCGGGCGGCGACCCGGGACGCGGGGGCGCTGCTTGTCTTCGACGAGGTGATCAGCGGCTTCCGCGTCGCCCCTGGCGGTGCGCAGCAGCTCTATGCGGTCGAGCCGGACCTGACCGTGATGGGCAAGGTGCTCGGCGGCGGCCTGCCCGCCGCCGCATTCGGCGGGCCGGCGGCGACGATGGAGCGGATCGCGCCTGCCGGCGACGTCTACCAGGCCGGGACGCTCTCCGGCAATCCGCTCGCGGTGGCGGCGGGCCTGGCGACGCTGCGCCAGCTCGACGCGGGTGCCTACGCCCGCTTGGCCGCCCTCACCGAGCGACTCGCGGTTGGCCTGCGCGGCCTTGCCGGAGGCCGGCCGCTGCGGGTCGCCTCGGCCCCGGGCCTCCTCACCCTGTTCTTCAGCGCCGAGCCGGTGGCCGACTTCGCCGCCGCGGCCGCCTGCGACCTCGACGCCCACGCTCGCTTCTGCCGGGCGATGCTCGAGCGCGGCGTCTATCCGCCGCCCTCGCAGTTCGAGGCCTGGTTCGTCTCGCTTGCCCACGACGACGACGCGATCGACCGCACCCTCGCGGCGGCGGCGGAATCGCTCGAGGAGGCGCTGCGGTGAGCGACCCGCTGGGACTGCTGGCGGGGCAGCTGCGCGAGGAGCGCACCCCGATCTCCCCGCACGTCCTCGACCCCGGCCCAGAGCAGGCGTTTGCACCCCCCGATGTGCACGCGTCGGTGGTCGAGGCCGTGCGCGAGGGCTATCTGCTCCACTACGGCGAGCCGCGTCTGCTCGCCGGCCATGACGACGATCTGGCCCTGCTCGCCGGCGACTACCTCTACGCCCTCGGCATCGAGCGCCTGGCCGCGATGGGCGACACCAACGCGGTCCTCGTCCTCGCCGACCTGATCAGCACCTCCGCCCAGCTCCACACCGAGGGCCGGGCTGACGAAGCTCCAGCTCTCTGGCGGGCCGCACTGCGGGCCATGGGGGCGGCTCATGGCAACGCATCCCGGTAGGGGTGAAACGTCTTGTACTTTTTCGTCGAGCGCTTCGGGCGCCAGCTGATTCCGATACACCGAAAAAGTTAAGTGAAACCCCTACCGGGATGCGTTGCCGGGTTACCTCACAGTGCAATCGCGCACGAGGGTGGTTTCGACATGCTGCCCGCCGGCGAAGCCGAAGTTCGCCTGGGCGAAGGGAAAGACCGCGCCCGGGAAGCCATCGGGTGCGGCGCAGCTGGCGCTGACGTAGCTGTGCTTCTGCCCTTCATAGGTGTAGATCCGCCGCAGCCTCATGTCGAAGTGGGTCACATACGCCCATTTGCGTGCCGGCTTCGGCAGGGTCGTTTTGATCACCGTGCCGAATTCGCCACCGGTTTCGATGATCTTGAAGTTGAGCACGAATGCCGACGGAGGCCTGCGGCCATAGACCTGGGCGAGCAGGCGGCGATGCCCCCCGGACCGCTTCGCGTGGAAGACGAGCAGCGGGCCCTTGAAGGTGAACGGCTCCTGGCTGGCGAGGTGAATGCGCACCTGCACGTGGCCGTGGCCGACGATGGCGCTGTGACATATCCGCTTCGCCGCACGGATAGTCGCTGGCTGGATCCTGCGGACCCGGCAGATGGGCAGGCCGCGATCGAAGATCTTGCCGGCACGATTGATGCCGATGGAGATCTTCCTCAGCTGCGGTGGCGGATCGGCCCCTTCGGAGGACTTGAAGCTGCTGTCGACGCTGACCGCCACCGGCGCCAGCGCTTCGCGGGGCAGCGACTGCGGCGAGATGCCACCGTCGAAGTTGACGATCAGGTCACCCTGCTTTTCGATCTCCGCCTGGGCAACCGCCGCGACGCCGAGGGCGATGAGCAGGACCGTGGCAACCAGTCCCGTGAGCCGCATCTCAGACGAACCTCGAGGAATCGATCCGGCATTCCTTGAAGCCGAAGCTGATCACGGTGTTGTTGGCCTTGTTGTTGTTGTCGTTGAGCTTCACCGCCAGTTTCTGGGCCTTGTACTTGTTGCTTGCCTTCAGCGCCTTGCCGATTCGCAGCAGGTAGTCGCCCTCGCTTTCGAGGTAGCCGATCCATTTGGTCAGCTTGGCCGTGTCGGCGGCGGGTTTCGGCACTTTGGCGATCTGGGCCGTCGACCTGTTGAGCACGCCGGATGCGCGGACGAACCGCTTGCCAGCCGGCACGAGCTTGCCCTGCTTGACCTGCTCTTTGACGCCCTTGAGGATCTTCGAGTTGGACTTGGTGTTGGCGGCGCAGATCGGCTCGACCCTTTCGACGTATTCAGGACGCGTCATTTCTTCGCCTTCCGCGGCCAGCGCGACAGGGACCAGCGCCAGCAGCCCCACGACCAAGGCGAGGCCGAGCACCGGCAACGGCGACATCTTCGCTGAGCTTCCCACTAGATCAATCCCTCCTGTTCGCTACTGGCTGGACGGCGACGACGCAATGGCCCCAGCCGATCCCCCTGTTCTCAAACCCTGGTATCAAAAATACACGAGTTCCCAGGGTCCCATGTCTGCTAACCCGCCCGGGAGCCATGAAGATCGATCTCGGGCAAGATTTTCTCCAACGGCTGCGGCAGCCACCAGACCCGGTCCCCGAGCAGCAGCATGAGCGCGGGCAGGAGGACGATGCGGACGACGGTCGCGTCGAGCAGCACGGCGACGGCCAGGCCGGTGCCGAGCTGGCTCACGGTGGCGATGTCGGCGCCGGCGAAGGCGACGAAGACCGCCATCATGATCGCCGCGGCCCCGGTGATCACCCGGGCCGTCTTCTCGAGTCCGAAGACGATCGCCTCCCGGTTCGAGGCGTTGTTCTCGTAGTGCTCCCTCATTCGCATCAGCAGGAAGACGGCATAGTCGATCGAGAGGCCGAAGATGATCCCGAAGATCCCCGCCGCGCCGATCGCGTCGACGTAGGTGTGGCCGCCCAGCGGCCAACCCTCCGGGACGTTGAAGAGGAGGGTGAGGACCCCGAAGGCGACGGCGACGGTGACGAGGTTGAGCATCACGGCGATCGCGGCGAGCAGCAGGGCGCGCAGGATCACGACCAGGATCAGGAAGGTGGCGAGCGTGATCACGGCGATCATGATCGGGATCCGTTCCGAGATCACGTTGGTGTAGTCGATCAATTCGGCGGCGGCACCAGCGACCCCGGTGGTGGTGCCCGTAGCCGCCGAGAGGTCGTCCGCATCGTGCTTGAGCCGGTCGTTGAGCGCGGTCGAGCCGGGCGTGTTGAAGGTGTAGCGGGGGATGACGATCATCTGCGCGGCCTGGCCGTTTTCGAGGTCGACGATCCCGCTGGCGCGCTTGCGGTCCTTGGCGGGCGCGCCGTCCAGGCTGGAGAGGACGAAGTAGCCCGAGTTGAAGATGCCCGGCGAGTTGCGGCGCAGGCGGTTGACCTTGCGATTGACCTTGGCCGCGCTGACCGAGACTTCGACGTGGCCCTTGTGCAGTTCGGTCTGCAGCGGATGCGAGCGATGGAATCCTTCCGCGAGCTTTTCTTCGAGCGTGCCGGCACCGCCGCTCAGCTGCCCGAGCCCGTCGACGAGCCGCGAGGCACCACCCTGGAGCTTGCCAAGGGCGCCGGGCAGCTGGCCGGTTCCTTCCGCGAGCTTGTGAGCGCCGGCGTGCAGCTTGGTGCTGCCGTCGACGAGCTTCTTCTCGCCGTCGTTCAGGCGCTTGGCGCTGCTATTGACCTTCTGCGCTTCGTTGCGGGCGATCGACAGCGCGATCACGAGGGCCTTGGCTTCGTGCAGCAGCGGCTCCAGGCTCTGGTCCGCTTCGGCCCGCTGCCCCAGTTCCGCACGCAATTCCCGGGCGCGTTTCAGGGCGCTTTCCCTGACCACGTGAAGAACCTTGCCGGAGCCGGATTCCACCGCGAACGCCCCGACCTGCGCTTGCTTCTGACCGTCGGCCAGCCTTTCCGAGCCGTGGTCGATGCGTTCGATGGCGCCCACGGCCTTGCCCGCTTCCGAGCCGAGCCTTGCGATCCCGCCTTCGAGCAGCTCCGCTCCGGCCCCGGCCCGCCTATTGCCGTTGGCGAGCAGCCCGGCGCCGTCGCTCGCTCTGGAGATCCCCGAGCGCAGCCTGCGCACGGCGCCGGCCGCTTCGCCCAGTTTTTCCCCCAGCGTCGTCAGCTGTTCGGGATCCGCTTCGCCCCGGCCGGCAAGCAGGTCGTTGCCCGACTTCTGCAGCGGTCGCACCTGCTCGCGGATCTGCGCCGGCCCGATCACCGCCTGAACCCCCGGGTCAGCCGCGATCCGGTGCTGCCAGCGGGTCAGCGCGGCGAGTGTCGCGCGTTCGGTGATCGGACCCTTTTCGGAGACGGCGACGAGGACGAAGGGGGCTTCCCAGCCGGGGCCGATCGCGTCGGCGATCAGCTCGGCTTCCTTGCGGGCCTGATTGGACGAGGGCAGCTGCTGGGCGCTCGGCGGGCCGGTCTTCAGGGCGAGCACCGGCGCGGCAAGGACGAGCACGACGAGGCCGATCAGGATCGCCGCGAGCAACGGCCGGCTAAGGGCGCCGCGGACCAGGGTCATCACTCCCTCGCCGCCGCCGTTGCCGCCGATCCGCCAGCGGTTGACGTTCTGCCCGATCGTCACCAGCAGTGCCGGCCCGATCAGGGCGGCGACGAGGACGCTGATGCCGGTGACGATTATCGCCGTCCCGGCGAGCGAGAGCAGCAGGTTCCCCGGCATCACGAACAGCGTCACCAGCATCGCCAGGAAGAGGGTCGAGCCGGCGAAGGCGATCGTGCGCCCCGCGGTGCGGCGCGTCATCCGGGCCGCCTCCAGCGGCGCGGCTCCGGCATCGAGCTCCTCGCGGAAGCGCGAGACCATCAGCAGCGCGTAGTCGACCCCCAGCGCCAGGCCCATCATCGAGCAGACGGTCAGGGCGAAGCCGTCGATCGCGATCCAGTTGGCCGCGATCGCCAGCATCCCACGCGAGGTGATCACGGCCACCCCGCCGAAGGCGAGCGGGATCGCCGCCGCGACCGGCGAGCGGAAGACGAGCAGCAGCACGAGCAGCAGGAAGGGGATGGCGACCAGCTCGGCCACGTCGGTCGAGTGGACGGCCTCGTCGATCAGCGCACGCGAAAGGCTGGCGTAGCCGGTCTCGGCGGCGCTGACCGGCGGCTTGATCTTTTCTTCGAGGGTGCGGTCGAGATAGGGGACCGTCGTCTTCACCGCTTCGTCGGCGCTGACATGGAAGTCGACCAGGATCAGCGCCTTGCGCGGGCCCGGGCGCAGATTGCCGACGCTGCCCTTGTCCCAGGGGGAGACGGTCGAGACGTCGGGGTCGGTGCGCAGCTCGCGGATCAACGCCGGGCCCTGCCGATCGAGCTCTCGCGCCGGGCCCTGCAGCAGGATGGCGAAGGGGGCCGTGTCGCCGAAGTAGCGGTGCACCAGCTCGCTGGCCTGGCCCGAGTCGGTGCCGGGGACGTTGAGCGACGTCGGCCGCAGCTCGCCCTCGACTCCCTGGCCGATCACGGCAAGGATCGCTATCGCGGCCAACGCGACCGCGAGCACCGCTTTCGGGCGCCGCAACGAGAGCGGCAACCGCCTCTCCTCCCGTCGGCGAGTAAACACGCCTGGCGCTTATACCACCCCGCATGTCCTCGCCGCGCGGGTCGTTAATCCGTTGTACACAAACGCCCAGCTTCGGCGATCGTCGCCGAGCCCTCGACTTCGGTCTCGTCGCCGAGCCAATAAACTCCCTGCCCAGCGAGTGGCGAAGATTGGCTGACGAGGCAAACAAGCGAAACGGGGCCGAGGGCGCGAGCCCGGTGGAGCGGGTGCAGCCCGACCCGCCCGGTTACTTCGAGGGCGAGTCGATGACTCGCCGGCGCGCCTTCACGATCGCCTCCCAGGCGCTCGGCGGCATCGCCGGCGCGGCGATCGTGCTGCCCGCGGTCGGCTTCGCCGTGGCGCCGATCTTCCACCGGGGCAAGGAACGCTGGGAGGCCGTCGGCCCGGTCGACGACTTCGTCGAGGACACCTACCGGCAGGTCGTCTTCACCGAAACCGAGGGGATCGGCGACGCCGGCAAGACGACCGCCTACGTGCGCAAGGGCTCGAAGCAGCTCGGCGAGAACCCGAAGGAGATCGTCGCCGTCTCCAACCGCTGCGTCCATCTCGGCTGCCCGGTCCGCTTCGTCGAGGCGGCGGGCAACTTCATCTGCCCCTGCCACGGCGGCGTCTACGACTTCCAGGGAAAGCGGATCGGCGGCCCGCCGGTGAGGCCGCTCGACCACTTTCAGGCCCGCGTCCGCAATGGCCAGGTCGAGCTCGGGCCGCGCTACAGCGTCACCTCGCAGCTCGAGCCCGTCCGTGCCCGCGACCCGGGCGAGTTCACCGGCGGCGTCTGGGAATATCTCTACCCACCCCGTCCGTCCACCTTTCCACCGCCAAGCGGGGGGTAGTAGATGAAGCTCGATTCGCTCATACCCGCTCCGTTGCGTCGACCGGCCAAGCCGGGACAGGGGAATGGTGCAGCCGCTCCCGCTCCCGCCGACCTGAAGACCTCGCCGCCGGAGAGACCCTCCGACGCGGCGCGGCTGGGCGATCGCGCCAAGGAAGCGCCGGCCGACGTCCTCGCCTGGGTCGACCAGCGCACCGCCGCCACCGGCTTCCTCACCGGGATGCTCTACCGCAAGGTGCCGAAGGGGACCAACTGGTTCTACACGCTCGGCTCGGCGACGCTCTTCGCCTTCATCGTGCAGGCGACCACGGGCGTCTTCCTGGCGATGTTCTACACGCCGTCGACCACCCAGGCCTACGCCTCGATCTCGCACATCAACAACGATGTCTTCCTCGGCGCCT
>JASLJO010000268.1 GCA_030152505.1 Solirubrobacterales bacterium
AGGGGACTTAGTCGCAAGGGGAGGCCGGACACTGTCCGGCCTCCCGCGCGGGCCCCGCCGCGCAGAGCCAGAACCGGGCTCGCCGCCGTCTTGCAAAGCATCTTGAGGCAACTGGGCATTTTCTTTATCAAGTCCTTTACATGTCGCAATCCCCGAACAGAGAAGGTGCGGTGCTACTGCTCGGCGACGGCAGTAGCCACCGTGTCGAACCCCCGCCTCGCACAAAATCGGTCCAAGAGCCCCTTCCTGGGACGGGTCAGCGACATACTCGCTCCGATCGGCCGCTTCCTCAGGCGCGATCCGATCTCCACCTGCCTGCTCGCAGCCTCGATCGTCATCTTGATCCTCTTCTTCTCGCTGCTCGGCTCTCTCGGCTCCGAAGGGACCGGCACGAAGGTTCCGCTCTCGACGATCAGCCACCTGGCCGAAGGCGAGACGATCCGCAGCGCCACCCTGCTCGACTACGACCATCAGGTCGTCGTCGAAACGGATGGCGATCTCCAGTACTACGCGGACTATCCCTCCTCGGACGCGGCGACCCAACAGCTCCTGGCCCAATTCGACAAAGCCAATGCGCAGGTCTCGGTCGATCCGCAGACCGGCAAGTCCGAACGGGTGGTCGTGGTCCAGTTCCTGCTGCCGATCCTGCTGCTCGTCTGCCTCTTCTCATTCTTCCTGCGCACCGTCTCGCAGGACGCCGGCGGGGTCGGCTCCTTCTCGGTCTTCCGCGGCAAAGGCCGGCGCAGGAAGAAGGGCCAGAAAGCCCCGATCACCTTCGACTCGGTCGCCGGCGCGGGCGAAGCGCTGGCCGAGCTGCGTGAGATCCGCGATTTCCTCGAGAACCCGGACACCTACCTGCAGATGGGGGCGGCAGCTCCAAAGGGGGTGCTGCTGGTCGGGCCACCGGGAACGGGCAAGACGCTGCTCGCCCGTGCCACCGCCGGCGAGGCCGACGCCGCTTTCTTCTCCGCCTCCGGCGCGGAGTTCGTCGAGTCCCTGGTCGGTGTCGGAGCGGCGCGGATCCGCGATCTCTTCGCCAAGGCGCGTAAGGCCGCGCCGGCGATCGTCTTCATCGACGAGCTCGACGCCGCCGGGCGCAAGCGCGGCGCCGGCGTCGGCCAGGGCAACGACGAGCGCGAGCAGACGCTGAACCAGTTGCTGGTCGAGATGGACGGCTTCGGCGGTGACGCCGGCGTCTGCGTGATGGGCGCCACCAACCGGCCCGACATCCTCGATCCGGCGCTGCTGCGGCCCGGCCGCTTCGACCGCCAGGTGGTGATCGACGTGCCCGACGTCCACGGTCGCTACGAAATCCTCGAGCTGCACGCGAAGGGCCGCAGCTTCGCTCCCGACGTCGACCTCTCGGAGATCGCCAAACTGTGTCCGGGCTTCTCGGGCGCCGAGCTCGCCAACCTGGTCAACGAGGCGGCGCTGCTGAGCGTGCGGGAGGGGTATTCCGAGATCGACCAGGCGACGCTGGAGGAGGCGATCGACCGGGTCGTCGCCGGACCGGCCAAGAAATCGCACGTCCTCAGCGAGTCTGAGCGCTGGACGATCGCCGTCCACGAGGCCGGCCACGCCGTCGCCACCCGCTCGATCGGCCAGGTCGTCTCGGCGCAGAAGCTCTCGATCGTCGCTCGCGGGCGCCAGCTGGGGACCGCCGCCCACATGCTGACCGACCGCGACGCGGTCATGCACACCCAGTCGGACCTCGAGCGCCAGCTGGTGGCGATCCTCTCCGGCACCGCGGCGGAGTGGATCGAGTTCGGCGAGGGCTCGACCGGCGCGATGGACGACCTCCATGCGGCGACCAAACTGGCGCGCCAGATGGTCACCTCCTACGGCATGAGCCCTGAGCTCGGCGCGGTGACGATCGGCGAGGCCGGTGGTGAGGTCTTCCTCGGCGCCTCGCTGCAGGACCTCGGCTCAGTCGGGCCCGCCACGTTGGACACGATCGACCAGGAGACCGAGCGGATCGTCGAGGAGGCAAAGGCGCGTGCCATCCACGTCCTCAACGTCAACCGGGAACCGCTGCAGGAGACGGCGCGGTCGCTGCTCGAGCACGAGACGCTCTCGGGCATGGCGCTCGAGGCGCTGCTCTCGCCGGTGAAGGAGATCCCGATCGACGAGGTCCCAGCGCCCCCGCAGGCCAGCTAGCGGATACACCACTAGCTGGTTTTCGACGCCCGCGATTTGCCCTGGAAGCCGACCGCGTAGGCGCAGCGGAAGCTCTCCGGCTTGCTCACCGGCGCGCCGCCCGCAAAGCCGCCGTGGTTGTGGTTGTCGTAGACGGTCACGTAGTCGAGCGTTTCCGGTTCCGGGTTGGCCGGCATCGGGATGGGATCGGGTTCGCCGGTCGAGGTATTGCCGCGCGAACCGACGGTGACCCCCTCGGAGCCGGCGGCGCTGGACCCGGCGGTCGTCGTGAACAGGTCGCCGGTCATCTCGCGCTTGTCGAGGATCCCCCGGTTCGGATTGGGCAGTTCTTCTGCGCCGGAGGTGCCCGGGTTGTCGTCGATCGTGCTCTGCAGCGCGGCCTTCGGCGCGGCGCCGATCAGCTGCGCGGCGCTCGGCAGCCAGCCGCCTTCCCGCGCGCAGGTCTGCGCCGCGTAGAAGTAGTCGTTCTTGCCGACGTCGCCCGCCGGGATCGTGTGCGGCGTCGATTCGAGACACCAGCTGCCGAACCGGACCGCGTTGGAGATTGGGCACCCGACCCTGAGCTTCGCAAGCTTCCTGCTCACACTCTGCGCCTTGCGCTGTGCGGCGGCGTCGGGCTTCGCCGGCGCCTCACCGCCCAGCGAGGCGACGAGGGCGATCAGCGCCACGAGCAGCGCCGCGTATGAGATCGGATCGCGGCGGTGGCGGCTGGTGCCGTCGGGGGTCGTGGGGCTCATCGGTACCTCCTGGTGGTTGTCGTTTCTTCGTAGGCGATTCGCCGGCGTGAGCTCGAG
>JASLJO010000038.1 GCA_030152505.1 Solirubrobacterales bacterium
CTGCATTTGATGTACGCGCGCTTCTTCACCAAGGCGCTCGCCGACCTCGACACGCTCTCGGTGCAGGAGCCCTTCGCCAACCTCTTCACCCAGGGGATGATCACCCGCGACGGGGCCAAGATGTCGAAGTCGAAGGGCAACACGGTCAGCCCCGGCGAGTACGTCGAGCGCTACGGCGCCGACACGGCTCGCACCTACATCTGCTTCATGGGGCCACCGGAGCGCGGCGGCGACTGGTCCGACGAGGGGGTCGAGGGAGTCAACCGTTTCCTCTCGCGCCTCTGGCGCCTCTGCGAGGAGGTCGAGGCAATGGACGCGGGGGACATCGAGGCCGCCGCCACGGAGAGGGAGGCACGCGAGCTGCTCGCCAAGGCGCACTGGGCGATCGACAAGGTGACGCGTGACTTCGAGCGCGGCTTCCAGTTCAACACGGCGATCTCGGCGGTGATGGAGCTGGTCAACGAGGCCTACCGGCTGAAGGAGGGTCTCTACGCGGCTCCGGCCGGGGTCGCCGCGGTCCGATTCGCCGCTTCCATGGCCGCATCGTTGATCTTTCCCTTTGCCCCCCATCTGGGAGCTGAGGTCTGGGAGCGGTTGCGGGGCGGACGCCTCTGGGAGACCCCCTGGCCGCAGGCCGATCCCGAGCTGCTGACCAGCGATACCGTCACCCTCGTCGTCCAGGTCAACGGCAAGCTGCGCGACCGGATCGAGGCGGCGGCGGAAGCTCCGGAAGCCGAGCTGCTCGCCTTGGCGCGCGAAAGCGAGAAGGTGCGGCGCCACCTCGACGGCAAGGAGATCGTCAAGGAGATCGTCGTCCCCGGCAAGCTCGTAAACCTGGTAGTTCGCTGAGTCTTTGCAGTTAAGGGAGGTTTTTCTGGTACAAAGCCGCCGTGCTCGTCAGACGGCTGTCAGAAGCTCCCGCCGAGGAGTGGCACAGGCTCCGCTACCACGCCCTCATGGACGCCGGCCAGCTCGGTGCGCGCAACATGTCGGTGACCTGGCTCGAGGTCCCGGCCGGCGCCGAGCAGACCCTGCGCTCTGACGAGGGTGGTGAGCAGGTCTACGTCGTCGTCAGCGGCGCCGGCACGATGTCGGTCGCGGGCGACACGCAGGGAGTGGGGGAGGGTGACCTGATCCTCGTCCCCCCTGCCACCGATCACTCGATCGGCAACACCGGCGACGCGGTGCTCGCCTGTGTCTCGGTGCAGTCGCCGCCGGTCTCGGCCGCGGAGCTGTATTCGGACCAGCTGGCCGAGGTCAGCGGCTACGACGACGAAGATCTGTAGCTGACTTTTTTGATTTTGCGCGCCATGTGCGCGTTCGGACCGGCCACGCTCGGCCCGTGCCCCAGTTGTCGAGATCGCAGGTTCTCGTCTATGGCGCCGTCGTGGTCGCCCTGCTGCTGGTCGGCGCGCGGGCGATACGGGCCGAGGGTGAGGGAGGGGCATCCCCTGCGTTTGCCGCTTCGGCCCCGATCGCCTCGGGCGACTTCAGCCTGAAGTCGAGCGGCGGCCCCGATGTGGTCGTCGACGTCGCCGGGGCGGTACGGCGGCCGGGGGTCTACCGGTTGCCGGTCGGCTCGCGGGTCGTCGACGCGATCTCCCGCGCCGGTGGCCCGGATGGCGATGCGCTGTTGGAAGGGATCAACCGCGCCGCCCGACTGGCCGACGGACAGCAGGTGATGGTTCCTGCGGCGAGACCGGGCGGTGCCGTCCCCGAAATCGGTGTGGCTGCCGAAGACGGGCCGATCAGCCTCGGCAGCGCCACTCTCGAGCAGCTCGAAACGATCGACGGCATCGGCCCGGTGACCGCGGCCAAGATCGTCGAATACCGCGACGAGCACGGCGGCCTCTCCTCGGTCGACCAGCTCGACCAGGTGAGCGGCATTGGCCCGGCGACGATGGAATCGCTGCGCGACAGGCTGCAGCCCTAGCCCGATGCACCGTGGGGCCCCGCGCCTGCCGCTGCTGCTTGTCGCGGCGACCGTCGTGCTGGCGCTCTCCAACAGCGGCGAGATCCGCGCTCGCGCCGAGGTGGCGCTCGGCCAGGGCATGCCGAGCCGCGAGGCGGCGCTGGCGCGCGGCTTCGTCCTCGGCGAGGACGAGGGGATCGACGCGACGACGACGGAAGACTTCCGCCGCGCGGGCCTGAGTCACCTGCTCGCCGTCTCGGGACAAAACGTGGCCCTGCTGGCATTGCTGGCGCTGCCGTTGCTGGCGGCCCTGGGTATGCCACTGCGGACTCGCCTGGTCTGGATCCTCGGCCTGATCGCCGTCTACGTGCCGCTGGCCGGCGCCGGTCCGTCGATCCAGCGGGCCGGGATCATGGGCGGGTTGAGCGTGTTGGCGACCCTGTCGGGTCGTCGTGCGTCGCGCTTCTACGCGCTGGCGTTTGCCGCCGTCGTCCTCCTGGTCCTCGAGCCCGGGATCGGCGCCGACGTCGGCTGGCAGCTCAGCTTCGCTGCCGTGCTTGGAATCCTCTTGCTCGCCGGGCCGTTGCGGGCATCGATCATGGTGCGGATCGGCAACCGTGGTTGGCGCCGTGCCTTTGCCGACGGCGTGGGGATGACGGTCGCCGCCACCGTCGCCACGGCGCCGCTGATCGCCTTCCACTTCGAATCGATCTCGACGACGACCCTCGTCGCCAACCTGATGGCCCTGCCCGCGGTCGCGCCGGCGATGTGGCTGGGAATGCTCGCCGCGGCCGCCGGCCAGGTCCCCGAGATCCCGGTGCAGGTCGTCAACGCCGTCAGCGCTCCCCTGCTCGCCTACGTCGCCCAGGTTGCGGCTTGGTGCGGCCGGCCGAGCTGGGCCTACCCGCACGTTCACCTCGGCCTCGGCGGCCTCGTCGCCTCCTACCTGGCGATCGCGGTAGTCGCAATCGTTGCCATGCGCCTCAGCCGTTGCCGCCGTCTGCGGGCGCTTCGACGGCCCTCGCCGCCGGCGTCCCCCGGGCCCCCGGGGCCCCCGGGGAGCCCCCCGAGGCGTGGTCGAGGTTTCGACCGCATAGCGGGTCAAACCTCG
>JASLJO010000315.1 GCA_030152505.1 Solirubrobacterales bacterium
CGACGCGAGCTCCGGGTGGTCGTCCTCCAATCTCGCCGAACACCGCTTCTCCGTCGCCCTTGCGGTACCACTCCATATGAGTGAACCCGCTGCGAAAGCCCAGCGCGTCGATCACCTGGGCCTAAAAATGGCTGCGGGGTAGTAGCTGACCAATTCAGCGGTGACGTGCACATTTTCTGCCCGGAAGGCAAAAAGATTGAAGTGCACGCGTTCAAAAACGCCGCTCACACGGAATTGAAGTGCACATACCAGGTCGAAGCGACGACAGTCGAAAACATCGACTACCTAGACGAGACAGATCCAGCCGGATCCGGCAGCTCGCTGGTAGTGAACGCGACAGAAGCCCCGACGAGCATCAAACGGACGTCGGGATCCCTGCTCAACTGCGGTGCTGAAAACCAGACTGCCAGATACACCGGCGAAGTCACAGCGAAATGTGAGAACACGGTACCTGTAACAACACCATGCACGATTAAAACAACACCGTAATTCTCTGAGCAAGTATCGGTAGCAGACCCACGGGCCGCGAGAGATTGCGGCCCGTGGTGCATTCCGGAAGGTCGCCTTTGACGAACTCACTAGGTACCTTGTCAAAACACAAAAAATCCGATATAGTGCCTTGATGTTTACGGGACATGCCCGCGATGGGAGCGCGGCAATAGCTGTTTGGGTAGACAGGAGGGGAAGAGACTTGGCGGGACTGGTGATGACGCCGAGACGAGTGCGCGCACGCATGGTCGCGATGGCAGTCGTCCTGCTTGTAGTGGCGGTCGTCAGCTCCCACGGGGCAGAGCTTGCGGGCGCACAGGGCCCGTCGCTGCTATGGCAGCGCTGCGCCATCGACTCGCCGGTGGGGCAGAGATGCGCTGTACCACGCGGGATCGCGGTCGACCCGAATTCAGGGCATGTCTACGTAGCCGATGTGGTCAACAACCGCATTCTCGAATTTAGCTCTTGGGGTACCTTTCGCAAGGCTTGGGGCTGGGACGTGATCGAAAGCGGACCTGGCGACGATCCCGAAGGCCACTTCGAGGTCTGCATACCTGACCGCGGCGATGTCTGCAAAGCGGGGGTCGGAGGCGGGGGCCGAGGCCAAATGGTGCTGCCACAGGGAGTTGCCGTAGATTCTGCCGGCGACGTCTATGTGATGGAGAGGGGCCTCGGCGGTCGTCGCGTGCAGAAGTTCGACCCGAACTTCGGCGCCGAATTCGGCGAAGGCAAAGTGCGGGAAGCCGAATTCGAGCTGATGTTCGGGGGCAAAGTAAACGAAACGAGCGGCGGTAACCTCTGTCCTCGCCCAAGCTTTCCGAGCGATGTCTGCAGGGCTGCGGTGGAAGGCGGCGGCAACGGCGAATTCGGCCCTTGGGTCACCGGGAGCGTCTTGGCGATCGACACCAACCAGACTCTCACCGCGACCGACGACCGCGTCTACGTCGGCGACCACGAACGGATCCAGCGCTTCGACAGCGAAGGCGAATTCCTCGAAGTCCTCCCAGACCCCGACAAACTGCTCGAAGGGAAGTCCGTCACGTCGCTCGCGGTCGAGCCGGGTGGCGACCTCTACGCGGCAGTGGCTGAATGCACTTTCTGCTTTTCGGCAAATCTGCCCGGTGTCCACCGGATCGACCCGGCGACCGGTGAAGAGTCGGGCATAGGGACTGCACGGCTCAAAGTGGCCAACCCGCAGGCGCTTGCCATCGACTCCACGGGAGGCCTCTACGTCTATGAGGGAGCCGTGCCGGGGGTCAATGGGACGCCGGTGATCCACAAATTCAAAGAAGACGGCTCCGAGGTAAAAGACGGCGAATACCCCTTCAGCGACGGTTTCGACTCCTCGACCGGGCTCGCCGTCGACACCGTCGATCCCGACGGCGGGATCGACCTCTACGTCTCCAATGTGCTCGGCGGCGGCGACCGCGATTTTGTCCGTGCCTACGGCCCGCCGCCGCTCAACTGGCTCGCAGAGCGACCGAAACTCCCCCCCGACATCGACGCCACCTACGCCATCTCCGTGGCGGCCAAAAGCGCGGTCCTCGCCGCCCAGATCAATCCCCACTTCTGGGAGGACACCCACTACTTCCTCCAGTACGGTACGGGCGAATGCTCTGCAGGGGGCTGTGCTGACGTGCCGGCGCCGCCGGGGGCGCTGCTCACCGAAGGCTTCTTCGGCGACGACCTGCCCACCAAAGGCATCCCGCTGACGGGCCTCAAACCGGGTACGACCTACCACTACCGCTTCATCGCCCAGAGCTCGGGGGGCGGTCCCGTGGTCGGACCCGAACGCAGCTTCCACACCTCGCCCCTGCCGAGCGCCGCCGAGACCGACTGCCCCAACCAGTCTCTGCGCACGGGCCCCTCGGCCGCGCTGCCCGACTGCCGAGCCTATGAGGCGGTGACGCCGCTGCAAAAGAGCGGTGACGCCCAGAGCCAGATCGCCCAGTACCTGGTCTCGGTCGAACAGGCGAGCCCCGACGGCGGCAAAGTCATCTACACCTCGCGCAGCGCGCTCGTCCCCACCCAATCGGCCCCCGCCGTCTATGACTACCTGGCCGGCCGCGATCCCGAGACGGGCTGGTCGACCCGCTCGTTGGATCCGCCCGCCTCCTCGCAGTCGCTGATCTTCGCGCAGCTCGCGCCCTTCCCGCGCTTCCTCGCATACACCGCCGACCTCTGCACGGCCTTCTACCAGCAAGACGGCGACTATCCGCTGGCCCCCGGTGCGCAGATCGGCTTCCCCGACCTCTTCACGGTCGACCTCTGCGGGGAAGGCGGCTACCGCACGCTGACCACCGCGGCGCCCTCCAACCCCTACCAGGGCATCTCCTATAACCCCTACCTGCCGACCGTCGCGGGCTTCTCGGCGGACGGGCAGATCGCCGTCTTCGGGGCGCCCGGGGCGCTCACCGGTGATGCCGACCCCGACCCTGTGGAAGGCGCTGAAGAGCCGGTGCGCCAGCTCTACGTCTCCAGTGCCGAAAGTGGGCTGCGGCTGCTCAGCGTCCTGCCCGACGGGCGGGCGGCACAGGGCGAATCGGTGCTGGGGGAGGCCTCTTCGGCGGCGGCTAGAGCAAGCAACAGCACCGACAGGGTCTTTCACGCAGTCTCCGCGGACGGCTCGCGGGCCTATTGGCGGAGCGGCATCCCCGCCGGCAGCGGGCCGCTCTACCTGCGCCTCAACCCGACCCAGCCCCAGAGCGCGCAGGAACAAGGCTCCGCCCGCGGCCAGGGAAACCTCGCCTCCGGCTCGACCACGGTGACCAACCTGATCGCGGC
>JASLJO010000082.1 GCA_030152505.1 Solirubrobacterales bacterium
CTGGTCAAGGTCCTGTCCTGGCGCAACATGCTCGGCGGCGGGGGCCTGATCGACTGGGCGCTCGAACCCTTCGGCCTGAGCAGTCCCGGCTTACAAGGCAACACCTCCGTCTGGCTCGTGATGAGCTACCTCTGGCTCCCCTACATGATCCTGCCGATCTTCGCCGGGCTGGAAAGGATCCCCAACTCGCTGATCAGCGCCTCCGAGGACCTCGGCGCCTCGCCCTTCACGACCTTCCGACGGGTGATCCTGCCTCTCGCCTTCCCCGCCGTCGTTGCCGGCTCGATCTTCACCTTCGCCCTGACGCTGGGCGACTACATCACGCCGAAGCTGGTCTCCAACAACCAGTTCATCGGCAATGTCGTCTACAACAACATTCTCTCCGACAACCTGCCCTTCGCAGCCGCTCTGGCGCTGGTGCCGATCGTCATCATGGTCGGCTACCTGCTCGTGGCGCGGAAGTTGGGCGCCTTCGAGCACATCTAGGGGCAATGTGAGGCTGACGAGACGATCGACGATTCTGCTCCGCGTCGCGGTCGGCCTCGGCCTGGCGTTCATCTACATCCCCCTCCTCGTTCTGGGGCTGTATGCCTTCAACGCGAGCAAAATCCTCGAATGGCCGCCACCGGGGCTGACCTTTGAGTGGTTCCCCAAGGCAATCGAATCGACCGCCCGAGACGCCCTCTGGACCTCGATCAAAGTGGCGCTCGTGGCCACCGCGATCGCGCTCGTGCTCGGCACCCTCGCCTCGCTGGCCGTCGCGCGACACCGTTTCTTCGGCCGCGAGACCATCTCCTTCCTCGTCGTCCTGCCGATCGCCCTGCCGGGAATCGTCACCGGCGTGGCGCTCAACAACACCTTCACCCAGGTGTTCGGAATCGACCTCTCGCTCTTCACCGTGATCGTCGCCCACGCGACCTTCTGCATAGTCGTCGTCTACAACAACGTGATCGCGCGCCTGCGCAGGACGTCCATGTCCTTCGAGGAGGCGTCGGCCGACCTGGGTGCCCACACCTGGCAGACGTTCCGCTACGTCACGCTCCCCAACATGCGCTCTGCCCTGGGCGCCGGAGGACTGCTCGCTTTCGGGCTCTCGTTCGACGAGATCGTCGTCACCAACTTCACGATCGGCGCCGGCGAAGAAACCCTGCCGGTCTGGATCTTCACCAACCTGTTCCGCGCGCAGCAGAGGCCGATCGTCAACGCGGTCGCCGTGATCGTGGTGCTGATCTCGATCATCCCCGTCTACCTCGCCCACCGCCTCACCCGCGAGGAAGGCGGCGCTGCCGCGGCCCGAGGCGGCGCGGTTGAAGTCAAGGCCGAGGCGACCGCTGTGCCGTAGCTACTGGCGGGCCAGGCGCTCGGCCTCTTCGGCGCCCACGTAAGGCGCCAGAGTGAGCTCGACCAGGTCCGGCAGGAGCGACTCGAGTTGCTCGGTGCGGTCGGCGCTGATCTCACGGATGATCAGCGAGACGATGCCGCCTACCAGAGCCTCCTCGGTCGCCTCGGGCAGCGGATGCTCGCCGCCATGCTCCGGCCGGCCGGCCTTGAGGATCTCGACCAGGCCCTGCATCGAGGCGCGGTGGCGGGCGGCGATCTCACCGCCGGCGGCGATCGGCTCGATCATGCAGAGGCGCGCCAGCTCGGGCTCGCCGGCGAGAAAGCGCAGCATCGTCGCCAGCGCGGCGCGAACCTTCTGCGGCCAATCCTCGAAAGCCTCGGCCGCGGTCCGCATCGAGGCGGCGATGTGATCGGCGACCATCTCGTAGGCGGCGAGGAAGCAGGCTTCCTTGTCGGCGAAGTGCTCGTAGAAGGTGCGGCGGGATACGGAGGCCGCCTTGGTGATGTTGGCGACCGTGGTCGCGTTGTAGCCGCGCTCGGCGACGACGTCGACGAGCGCGGTGACGATCCGCTCGCGCTGGTTCTGGACGATGAACTCGCGCGGCAGTCCATGACGCCCGGCAGGTAGCCGCGGAGAAGCCGTGACCGCTCCCTCGCCGTCCTGCGCTTTCTTCGCCTTCCCCTTGGCCACGGATCGACGATACCCCAGGCGGGGCCGGCCAGGGGCGCTCAGCGCAGGGGCTGGACCAGCAGCTCGTCCTCGGCGGCGCGAGCGCCGAGGTAGGGCATGGTCGCCAGGTAGATCAGCTCGGGCAGGAACTCCTCACCGCGTTCGATCGAGCCGGATTCGACTTTGGCGAGGATCGTGTTATAGACGGCACCGGCGGCGATTTCGGCGGTGCAGCGCGACATCGACCGCTCCCCTTCGACCTCGCCGCGGCCGCCGTCAAGGAAGTCGGCGATGCGCTGCACGATCCAATCGCGCCGTACCTGAGCGCCACTGCCCGAGCCGTTGACCGAGACGACGAGGAAGCGCGCCCGGGCGGTGTCCTCCTGGAGGAAGCGCATGGCGGCCACGCCCGCCGCCCAGATCCGATCGTGCCACGCCTTCCGGCCCCCGCAGGCCGCGTCCACCCGCCGGCAGAGCTCCTCCATCGCCTCGTCGTGAAGCGCAAGGAAGCAGTCCTCGAGATCGGCGAAGCAGCGGTCGAAATGCGAGCGGCCCACCTCGGCCCGCTCGCAGAGCGTCTCTACGTCCACGGCCGCGAAGCCGTGATCGGCGACCACCTCGACCATCGTGGCGGCAATCCTCTCCCGAGCCGGATCGCGTCCTCGGCGCGGAGCGCTCACATCGTCCCGGCCCAACTCCCCGCGCTTCGCGTCCTCACTCCAGCGGTCACTAGGCCGCCACCCGGGCCTGGGCGGCCTCCGCGGCGCGGGCCGCCTCCACCTCCCCCACGTATGGCGTCAGGGTCACCTGCAGCATCTCCGGCAGCAGGCCCTTGAGATCGTCGGCGCGACCGGAGATCAGCCGCTGGTGCACCAGCCACATCAGGCCGCCGGCGATCGCCACCTCCAGCCCGTCGGGCAAACGGGTCGCCCGTGGGTTCAGCTCGCGGCCCTGGCGCAGCTTCGGTGCGACGCTCTCCAGCATCGCCTGGTAACGCGCCAAGGCCTCGCCACCGGCCGCCTGAGCCTCGACGATGCAGAGCTTCGCTCTCGCCTGCTCGGCCACGACCATCTCGAGGAAGACCTCGAGGCCGATCGAGATCTGGTCGACCCAGGGCTGCTCCGCGTCGACCAGCTCGGCAAAGACCTCGGCCGCGGCCGCGGCGCTCTCGTCGAAGGCAGCGAGAAAGCACTCTTCCTTGTTGGCGAAATGCTCGTAGAAGGTGACGAGGGCGACCCGCGCCGTCTTGGCGATCAGCTCGATCGTCGTCTTCTGGTAACCGCGCTCGGCGACCAGCTCGGCGGTCGCCAACAGCATCCGCTCGCGCTGGTTCTGAGAGACGAAGTCGCGCGGGATCAGGTGCCGGCCCGGAGGTAGCGTCGAGAGTCGCTCCGAAAGGGACCGTGAATCGGCCATGCCAGGACGGTACCAAAACATATATCCAATGTCTATTTGCCTTTTCTACAGAAAACATGGCGTTCTAGGCAACGAAGTTTCTAAAAGCTGCTATACCTAGACAAAAGGTTCATGTTTTCGGAAATCGACAGTAGCTCGGTCATCGCCTTCCCCGGCCCTCGCGGTAGACGGCCGCCGCGCGAGCGCATCCTCGAGGCGATGCTCCTCACCAGCGGCGAGCTGGGCTTCGAGCAGGTCGCCGTACGCCACGTGATCGAGCGCGCGGAGACGAGCCGCGCAACCTTCTACAAGCACTTCGACGACCGCGAGGACTGCTTCGCGCAGGCCTATGGCGAGGCCGGCGAGTGGCTCTACCGCCGCCTGACCGGCGCGGCCAAGCGTCAACCGTCCTGGCGCGAGGGCCTGCGGGCGGCGTTGGCCGAGCTGCTCGAGTTCTGCGCCAACCAACCAGCCACAGCCAGGGCCCTGGTGGTCGAGGTGCATGCGGCGGGCGAGCGGGCGCTCGCCCAGCGGCGCGATCTGATGGAGCGCCTCTCCCACGCACTCGATAGCGCGCGCCGCGAGATTCCCTCTCGCCAAGCTCCACCTCCTATTACGTCGGACTTCATTGTAGGGGCGATCGACACGCTCTTGGCGGCGAAGCTGCTCGACGGCGACGGCGAGCAGGCCCCTGAGATGCTGCCCGGACTGCTCCACTTCGTCGTCATGCAGTATCTCGGCGAGCCGGCCGCCTGGGAGGAGATGACCGCCGCGCCGCTCGCCACCTGGAAGGCTCGCCGCCAGGCGGCCGGGCAGATGCCGCGCGGGCGCTAGCCCTACAGCGGGATGTTCCCGTGCTTGCGCTTCGGCTGCTCGACACGCTTTGACTGCAGCATGCGGAGCGCCTTGACCAGCTTGGGACGGGTCTCCTTCGGCTCGATCACGTCGTCGATGTAGCCACGCTCCGCCGCCGAGTAGGGGTTGGCGAAATGGGCTTTGTAGTCGTCGATCAGCTTCTGGCGGCGCTCGTCGGGAGTCGGCGAGGAGGA
>JASLJO010000086.1 GCA_030152505.1 Solirubrobacterales bacterium
CGCGGCACGGCCATGAACCCGGTCGATCACCCGCACGGCGGCGGCGAGGGCTCCACGACGCCCGGCCGCCATCCCGTGACGCCGTGGGGCGTGCCCACCCTGGGCTACCGCACGCGCAAGAAGGGCAAGGCCTCCGATCGCTACATCGTGCGCGGCCGCCGCCGCGGGAAGAAGAAGAGGTAAGCGGAGACCATGGGACGCTCGACCAAAAAGGGGCCGTGGGTGGAAGCGGCGTTGATGAAGCGGATCTCGGCGATGAACGACTCCGGCCAGAAGCAAATGGTCAAAACCTGGTCGCGCACCTCGACGATCTTTCCCGACATGGTCGGCCACACGATCGCCGTCCACGACGGCAAGAAGCACGTGCCGGTCTTCATCTCGGAGTCGATGGTCGGCCACAAGCTGGGCGAGTTCGCGCCGACCAGGACCTTCCGCGCGCACTCCGGCACGGGCAAGGGCGAGTAGACGATGGCCGACGAGAAAAAAGACACCAGCGCCAAAAAAACTAAAAAAGCAGCTCCTAAAAAAGCTGCGAAAAAAGCGCCTGCCAAGAAAAAAGCCGCGCCGAAAAAAGAGGGCGCGAAAAAACCCGCGGCCAAAACTGCCACCAAAAAAGAATCAGCTCAAAAGAAAGAGGCGCCGAAACCGAAAGCGAAACCCGCGCCGATCGTGGTGCGTGCCAGCTCTCGCTACGTGCGGATTGCGCCTCGCAAGGCCCGCCTCATCGCCGACCAGGTGCGCGGCCTGCAGATCGACAGGGCGCGGGCGCTTTTGCGGTTCTCGCCCCGGGGTGCCGCTCAGGACATCGGCAAGCTGATCGAGTCGGCCGCGGCGAACGCGGAGAACAACCACGATCTCGTCGCCGATGAGATGCGAGTCGCCGAGATCACCGTCGACGAAGGCCCGACGCTGCGCCGCTTCCGGCCGCGGGCGCTGGGTCGGGCGACCCCGATCAACAAGCGGACCAGCCACATCGCCGTGGCCCTGAGCCCCGAAGAGGAGATCTGAGATGGGACAGAAGATCCACCCCGGCGGCTTCCGCGTCGGCTACATCCAGCCTTGGAAATCGAACTGGTTCGACGAGAAGGGCTTCGCCGACGTGCTGGCGGAGGATCTGGCGATCCGCAGCCACATCGAGGGCAAACTCGCCCACGCCGGGCTCTCCGACATCACGATCGAGCGCCGTGGCGAGGTCTCGGTGGACATCCACACCGCCCGCCCCGGCATCGTCATCGGCAAGTCCGGCAGCGAAGTCGACGCCCTGCGCAAGGAGCTGCACAAGCTCACCGGCAAGCCGGTGAAAGTCAACATCCGCGAGGTGAAGCGCCCCGAGCTCGACGCCAAGCTGGTCGCCCAGTCGATCGCCGAGCAGCTGCAGAACCGGGTTGCCTTCCGGCGGGCGATGAAACGTGCCCTCACCTCAGCGATGCGCTCCGGCGCCAAAGGGGTGAAGCTGCAGGTGTCCGGCCGTCTCGGTGGCTCGGAGATGGCGCGGACCGAAAGCTATTCGGACGGCCGCGTGCCGCTGCACACGCTGCGCGCCAACATCGACTATGGCTTCTACGAGGCGCGCACGACCGCGGGCCGGATCGGCGTCAAATGTTGGATCAACAAGGGCGAAGTGATGCCCGAGGGCTTCCGCTCCGACCAGATCCCGGGCGACGGCGAGCCGCAGGGCGGCGGCCGCGGGCGTGGCGGCGATCGCGGGCGTGGAGGACGTGATCGCTGATGCTGATGCCGAAGCGGGTCAAGCACCGCAAACAGATGCGCGGCCGGATGCGCGGCTACACCAAGGGCGGCAGTCACGTCGCCTTCGGCGAGTACGGGCTGAAGGCACTCGACCGCGGTTGGATCACCAACCGCCAGATCGAGGCCGCCCGCGTGGCGATGACCCGCAAGATCAAACGCGGTGGCAAGGTGTGGATCAACGTCTTCCCCGACAAGCCCTACACCAAGAAGCCCGCCGAGACGCGGATGGGCTCCGGCAAGGGCAATCCGGAGGGCTGGGTCGCCGTGGTCAAGCCGGGCAAAGTGATGTTCGAGCTCGCCGGCGTGCCCGAGGATCTCGCCCGCGAGGCGCTGCGTCTGGCCGGTCACAAGCTTCCGATCAAGACCAAGTTCGTCATGCGCGAGGGGGCCGAGGTGTGATGAAGGCGTCCGAGGCGCACAACCTGAAAGACGACGAGCTGGTGGCGAAATTGATCGACGCCAAGCAGGAGTCGTTCAACCTGCGCTTCCGGCATGCGACCGGCGAGCTGGAGAACACGGCGCGGCTGGGGCAGGCCAAGCGGGACATCGCGCGGCTGCGCACCGTGGCCAAGGAGCGCGGGATCGACGTCGAGAGAGAGTTGCGGAAATGATGGCTGAGGACGAGACGAAAAAAGACGAGAGCACCGAGCAGGACGTTCCGCAGGATGAGGCCGCTGAGGCCGCGGGTCCTGTCGGTGCAGGGGACCCACCTCCTCCTGCGGTAGCTGAAGCTTCCTCGGAGGAGGTCCCCCCTACGCCGCCACCCGCGTCAGAGGAGGAGTCGGCTGACGCCCAGGATGATGTGGCTGCGGAGGAGCCTGTTGAAGCTTCCGCCGCCGAGTCCGAGGAGAAAGCTGCTGAGCCGTCCGAGGAGGAGCAGTTGCCTTGGAAGGAGAAGCGCAGGCTGGAGCGGTCGCGCCTCCCGCATAAGGCGAAGCCGCAGCAGTCGGCTGAGGAGCGGACCGCGGAGCGGGTTGCCGCTCGGAAGCGGAAGGCCGAGGAACGGCGCAAGGAGCGGGCCGCCGCGAGGAAAGACAAGACGACCGGCACGGGGACGCCAGCGGCTGAGAAGGACGCCAACGCGGCCAAGGTGCGGCAGGGGGTCGTGATCTCCGACAAGGGCCAGAAATCGATCACCGTGCGGGTCGACATCGTGCGGCGTCATCCGACCTACGAGAAGGTGATCCGCCGCTCGCGCACGCTGCACGCGCACGACGAGAGCAATGAGGCGGGCGAGGGCGACGTGGTCCGGGTCGTCGAGACCAGGCCGTTGTCGAAGACCAAGCGCTGGCGCCTGGTCGAAGTGCTGGAGAAGGCGAAGTAGGCGAGGACGATGATCCAGCAGGAGTCAAGGCTCAAAGTCGCCGACAACTCGGGCGCGCGGGAGATCCTCTGCATCCGCGTCAAAGGCGGTTCGCACCGGCGCTACGCCGGGGTCGGCGACGTGATCACGGCGACCGTCAAACAGGCCAGCCCGCAGGGCGGCGTGCGCAAGGGCGAGGTCGTGCAGGCGGTGGTGGTGCGAACAAAGAAGCAGCTCGGCCGCGCCGACGGCACCTACATCTCCTTCGACGAAAACGCCGCGGTGTTGATCGACCCGGCCAGCAACAACCCGCGTGGCACGCGTATCTTCGGGCCGGTTGCCCGCGAGCTGCGCGAGCGCAACTTCATGAAAATCGTCTCGCTCGCCCCGGAGGTCCTTTAGCGATGGGCAAGGCGATGAAGATCAGGACCGACGACGTGGTCGAGGTGATCGGCGGCAAGGACTCCGGCAAGAGCGGTCGCGTCATCCGCACCGATCCGAAGCGCAGCTTCGTCTACGTCGAGGGTCTCAACATGGTCAAGCGGCACGAAAAACCGCGGCCGGTCCAAGACGTGCAGAAAGCCGGTCAGCAGCTCGGCGGGATCGTCGACAAGGAGGGCCCGATCCACGTCTCCAACGTGATGCTGCTCGACCCCAAAGACAACAAGCCGACGCGGATTGGCGTGCGCCGCGACAAAGGCGGCAAGCGCGAGCGCTACGCCAAGCGAAGCGGGGTGTCGCTCTAGTGGAGGCGGCCACGACCCCACAGTCGCAGGCTGCGCCTCCGCCGCGTCTGCGCGAGCGTTACGAGCAGGAGGTGACGCCGGCGTTGACGCGCAAATTCGGCTACTCCTCGGCGATGCAGGTGCCCCGCCTGCGGAAGATCGTGCTCAACATGGGTGTCGGCGAGGCCAAGCAGAACGCGAAAATGCTCGAGGCCGCGCAGGAGCAACTGGCGATCATCGCCGGCCAGCATCCCAACGTCCGCCGGGCGCGCAAGTCGATCGCTTCCTTCAAGGTGCGCGAGGGAATGCCGGTCGGCCTCTCGGTGACCCTGCGCCGGGCGCGGATGTGGGAGTTCCTCGATCGCCTGACCTCGATCGCGGTGCCGCGCATCCGTGATTTCCGCGGCCTCAATCCGCGCTCCTTCGACGGCCGCGGCAACTACTCGATGGGCGTCAAGGAGCAGCTGATCTTCCCCGAAATCGATTACGACTCGATCGACGAGGTGCGCGGCCTCGACATCACGATTGCGACCTCTGCCCAGACCGACGCCGAGGCTTTCGAGTTACTGCTCGGGCTGGGCATGCCGTTTGCCAAAGAGGGCCGCCCGGGTGCCGCCGCTGAGGCCGAGGAGGAGGCCGAGGAGGAGCGGCGCAAGGAGGAGGCCCGCCAGCGGGCCGAGGCCGAGCAGGCCGCACTGGAGCAGCTGAAAGAGGAGAACCCCGACGCGTATGCCAAGCCCGAGCCGGAAGCCGGCGAGGAGGGCGAGAGCGACGAGGAAGAGAGCGACGAGGCCGCGGAGCCGGCCGGCGAGGAGACTTCAGAGAATGGCTAAGACTTCGATGAAGGTGAAGCAATCGCGCAAGCAGAAGTTCAAGTCGCGTGAGTACCACCGTTGCCGGCGCTGCGGGCGCCCGCGCGGCTACTTCCGCAAGTTCGGCCTCTGCCGGATCTGCCTGCGCGAGGCTGCCCACGAGGGCTACATCCCCGGAATGACCAAGTCGAGCTGGTAGGCGAGACAGGGACCACCAGAACATGCTGAACGACCCGATAGCCGATTACCTCACCCGGATCCGCAATGCGCTCGGCTCCGGCCACGACGACGTGCGGATTCCCGCCTCGCGGTTGAAGGAGGAGATGACGCGCATCCTCAAGGAGCAGGGCTACATCGTCGACTTCGCCCGCAGGCCCGCCGAGGTCGGCGAGGCGATCGAGATCCGGCTCAAGTACACCGAGGATCGCCGCCCGGTCATCGCCGGCTTGGAGCGGATCTCGCGGCCAGGGCGTCGTCGTTACGTCGATCACACCGAAGTGCCGCGGGTGGACGGCGGCACCGGTACGGCGATCATCAGCACCTCGGTTGGCGTGATGACCGGTCACGAGGCGAAGCAGAAGGGCGTCGGTGGCGAGGTAGTCGCCTACGTCTGGTGAGGAAGATCCGATGAGCCGCATTGGAAGAAAGCCGATCGCAGTCCCCGAGTCCGTCACGGTCGAGCTGGCGCCCGGCCGGGTCGCGGTCAAGGGCCCGAAGGGCGAGCTCGAGCAGAGCCTCGATGCCGACATGAAGGTCGAGCAGGAGAACGGCACCGTCACCGTCAGCCGCCCGACCGACCGCGGCGAGCACCGTGCCCTGCACGGACTGACGCGCAGCCTGATCGCCAACATGGTGGAGGGCGTCGTCGACGGCTACGAGAAGCGACTGGAGATCCAGGGCGTCGGCTATCGCGCCCAGCTCAAAGGCAAGAACCTGGAGATGGCGCTCGGCTACTCGCACCCGGTCTCGGTCGAGCCGCCTGAGGGGATCGAGTTCGAGGTGCCGCAGCCGACCGAGGTGATCGTGCGCGGGATCGACAAGCAGCTGGTCGGCCAGGTCGCCGCCGACATCCGCAAGCGCCGCCCGCCGGAGCCCTACAAGGGCAAGGGAATCCGCTACCGCGACGAGCACGTCGCGCGCAAGGTCGGGAAGAGGGCATAGCGATGACCGTCATGACCAAGCGCCAGCGGCGCCTGCGCCGCCGCCGCCGCGTGCGCGCCCGCATCGTTGGCAGCGCCGAGCGGCCGCGCCTCTCCGTCTACCGCTCCAACCGCGGCGTCTTCGCCCAGCTCGTCGACGACGGCCAGGGCCACACCCTGGCCGCGGTCAACTGGATCGAGCCGGAGCTGCGCAAGCTGACCGCCAGCGATCAGGCCAAGCGCGCCGGCGAGCTGCTGGCGGAGCGGGCCAAGGCGGCCGGCGTGGAGACCTGCGTCTTCGATCGCGGCGGCTACCAGTACCACGGTCGCGTCCGGGCGCTCGCCGACGGCGCGCGCGAGGGCGGCCTGCAGTTTTGACTCGCTACCTTGAGCGGCTGAGATGAAGACTAATAACGAG
>JASLJO010000100.1 GCA_030152505.1 Solirubrobacterales bacterium
TGAGTATCCGCCCGTTCGAGAGGCACCCCGCCCGTGGCCTCGAAGAGCTTCCGACGGCGGACACCCCGCTCAAGCTGGTTCGAGCTCCGGTGCCTCACCGCCTGGCGGGAGCTGTTTTTGATCGTGACAGTCGGCGTCTGCGCCGTGGCCGCACTCGCCGGCTTGAGCCGAGCCGCGGCTTGGCATCGCTTCGACCCTGCGCTTCGGGTTCTCGATGCCGATGCCGGCGAAGATCCCGCCGCCGATCATCAGCAGGCCGGCGATCAGGACGCCGAGGTGAAAGGCCGAGGTCGAGGCATCCGCGGATGCGGTCTCGACTCGCTGAGCCTGGCCCGGCGGCAATCTCCTGGTCGACGGAACCGCGAGCGGCTGCTTCTTCGCCTCCGCGACGGCCCGCTGCGCCCGCGGCCCGAGAGGGGCCTGGCCGAGGTTCGAGTCGAGGGTCGAGCCAAAGCCCGCCGAGATCACGGCCCCCAGCACGGCGATCGCCAACAGCCCGGCGACCCTGGCGATGCCGTTGTTAACACCCGATGCAATACCCACGTGACGCTCCTCGACCGAATCGAGAACGGTCGCGGTCAGGGGCGCGACCGTTGCCGATAGGCCGAGACCGAAGACGACGATTGCCGGCAGGACGTCGGCGACGTAGCTCGGGGCGGCGCCGACTCGCAACAGCATGATCAGGCCGATCCCGCCGACGATCGGACCAATGCACATCGGCAGGCGCGGCCCGGTGCCCGAGGCGAGCTTGCCCCAGCGCGGCGAGAGGAAGAAGAGGATCAGCGAGACCGGCGTCGTCGCCAACCCGGCCTCGATCGGCGAGTAGCCGGCAACCTGCTGCAGAAAGAGACCGACGAAGAACAACCCTCCGATCAGCCCGGCATAGGCCGAGAGGGTGGTCAGGTTGGCGACGCGGAAGTTGCGGATGCGGAAGAGGGAGAGTTCGAGCATCGGGTGACGGGCGCGTATCTCCCAGATGACGAAGAGGACGAAGCAGGCGACGCCGGCGACCATCGACATCCAGACGACCGGGTCGCCCCAGCCGCGGGTCGGCTGCTCGATCAGGGCAAATACCGGGCCGGCGAGACCGGCGGCCGAAAGGGCTATGCCAAGCCAATCGATCCCCCGGAACGCCTCCATGTCGCGGCTCTCGCGCACCGAGTGCAGGGTCAGCGCCGCGGTGGCCGCGATCAGCGGGATGTTGACCCAGAAGATCGCCCGCCAGGAGAGGGCCTCAACCAGGGCGCCGCCGCCGGCCGGGCCGAGCACGGTGGCGATCCCGGTCCAGGCCGTCCAGGTTCCCACCGCCTTGCCCCGCGCCGCCCCCTCGAAGGTGGCGGCGACGATCGCCAGAGAGCCCGGCACCAGCAGGGCCCCGGCGATTCCCTGCAGCGCCCGGGCGCCGATCAGGAACTCGACCGAGGGCGAGATCGCGCAGAGGATCGAGGTCGCGCCAAAGGCGATCAGGCCGAAGACGAACATTCGCCGCCGGCCGAACTGGTCGCCGAGCGAGCCGCCAACCAGGAGCAACGAGACCAGGGTCAGCATGTATGCCTCGACCACCCACTGCTGCCCGGCCAGACCTGCGTCGAGCCCGTCGGCGATCGCCGGCAGCGCCACGTTGACGACCGTCGAATCGAGGAAGACGACCGTAGAGCCGAGGATCGTCGCGATCAGCGTCAGTCGCTGTTGACGTGACACCGGGCCAGTGTAGGGCCCATGCCCTAGCACCCACCACCCGTGGTCGAGGTTTAGACCGCTATACGGATCAAACCTCGACCACGGTCAGGGAAGTGGCTCGCGCAGCTGCTGCGCCGGGGTGAAGAAGCTGCGGTAGGCGAGGCCGGTGGAGACGAGGGCGGCGATCGCGGTGCTGCCGAGCAGGGCGTAGAGCAGGATCAGCTGGAGACGGACCGCGTCGGTCGGTTCGGCGCCCGCCAGCAGCATGCCGACCATAGTGCCGGGGAAGAAGATCAGGCCGGTGGTCTTGGTCGAGTCGACCAGGGCGATCGTGCCGGAGCGCAGGGCGCGGCGCACGAAGGGCTCCGCCGCCTCGCGCGCGGTCGCGCCCAGCGCCAGGGTCGCCTCGATCGCGGCGCGCGACTCGCTCACCTCGTCGCCGAGGCGGTTGAGCGCCACCGCCGAGGCGGTCATCGCGTTGCCGATCATCATCCCGCCGACCGGGACCAGGTAACGCGGCGTCGCTTCGAAGATGCCCAGCGCGACGACCAGCCCGAGCGTCGATGCGGCCGCGATCGCCAGGCCGATCAGCAGCGGCCAGAAGGCGTCCGGGACCTTCTTCGCCCGGCTGCGGGCGGTGAGCGCGCCGAAGACGACCATCACGGCGAGCAGCGCCAGCACCAGCCAGATCGTGTCGGCGTCGAAGATCAGCTTGATCGCGTAGCCGATCGCGCTCAGCTGGACGAAGGAGCGCACGGTGGCGACGACGATGTCGCGCTCGAGGTCGGTGCGGCGCCAGTAGGAGATCGCCACCGCCAGGGCGACCAGGCCGAGGGACGCCGCCACCTGGCCCAGCGAGAGGTGGATCGAGGTGCTCATGCGAGCGCCTCCTCGAGCTTGCCGCACGCCGCCACTCTCCCCGCCTTCAGGCGCACCGCCCGCGAAGCGAGCCGACGGGCCTGCTCGGGGTCGTGGCTGACGACGATCAACGAGATCTCGAGCTCGGTGCGCAGTTTCGCCAGCGTCGCCTCGATCGCGTCGCGTGCCTCGTGGTCGAGCGCCGAGGTCGGCTCGTCCAGCAGCAGCACGCCGGGCTCCTGGGCGAGCGCCCGGGCCAGCATCGCGCGTTGCTGCTCGCCGACCGAGAGCTTGCCCACGTCGCGCCCGGCAAACCCGGTGTCGAGGCCGGCGAGGCGAAGGCAGCGCCCGGCGTCGAGCTCCTTGCCGGCCAGTTTGGCCGCGTAGGCGAGGTTCGACTCGACCGTCCCCGCCAGCAGCGAAGGCAGCTGCGGGACGAGCGAGACCTCGCGCCGCAGCTCGAGCGGATCGTAGGAGGTCAGGGGCCGCTCGCGGTAGGCGATCGTGCCGCCGTCGGGATCGGCGAGCCGGTTGAGCAGGCGCAGCAGGGTCGACTTGCCACTGCCGGAGGGCCCGACGATCGCCGTCGCGCCGGGGTGGATCTCGGCGCTGACCGAGTCGAGGACCCGTCGATTGCCGCGCCTGAGGCTGACGTCACGAAGCTCGAACAGCACCCGGGCATGATCCCGCACGCCACGCAAGAAGCCTCCCGCCAGCCGCGCGCGGCGGCGGCGAGCGGTGCATCGCTGCCAGAATCCGGGTAGGTGATGCACTGATGGCAAGAGCGATCTGGACCGGGACGATCAGCTTCGGACTGCTCAACGTGCCCGTCAAGCTCTACAGCGCGGTCGCGCGCCGCGGCATCTCGCTGCGGGAGATCCGCGAGTCCGACGGCGCCCGCATCCGCCACCGCCGCGTCGCCGAAGGCACCGACGAGGAGGTCCCCTACGGCGAGATCGTCAAGGCCTTCGAGATCACGCCCGACCGCTTCGTGCCGCTGAGCAAAGACGAGATGTCCGCACTGGCGCCGGAGAAGACGCGGGCGATCGAGGTGCGGGACTTCGTCGACCTCGACCAGATCGACCCGATCTACTTCGACAGCCCCTATTACCTGGGGCCGGCGGAGGGCGCCGAGAAAGCGTACTCGCTGCTCGCCGAAGCTATGCAG
>JASLJO010000316.1 GCA_030152505.1 Solirubrobacterales bacterium
CAAAGGGCCCCCGCGATTTCGTCGCAGATGCTGTGCGCGCTGCCCGAGTGACCACGCTGGAAAGGGGTTGGGTTACGAGTAGCTCGTGCTGTGGGAGCTGATCACGGTTCGGTCCGCGACCCGGGCAACCACCGGATACTCAGACAGGGAGAGGTCGGAGGTATCGGTCGAAGGCTTCAGCGGAAGCGCGCTTGCGCAGATGTAACTCGCAAAGGGGAGGTAACGACAGGCCGCCAGTACGCCTGACCGAGGTAGTGCGGACACCGCGTGCTATCCAAGTGGGTTTTGATCCGCCTACAGACCGAACTCTGATTCGACCTGCTTGCCGGATGCAGGAGGTGCCGAGCCGGAGCCCTGGACGGGGCCGTTGGAGCGGCTCGGAGTCGGACTTTCCCTTGAGGGCGTGCCCTCTTCGGCGGTCGTGGCTTCGGTGCTTTGGGATTCGCCGCCAGAGAACGGATCAAACTCTTCTTCGACCTGCGACGGCGTCGCCGACGTTGAAGTTTGCCGTGTCGACGCCTGGCGGCTCACGATCGTGTGCGCAGCGGACCCCGTCTTGCCTGCAGAAGACTTCTTGGCCGGCCGTCCTCCGGCGTCCGTGCTCGAGGAGATCCTCTGAACGGGCTCCGCGAGCGGGCCGACCTGTTGCGGGTGCGCCCGCTCGGAACCGTGGTCATCGACGATCGCCGGCTGCGCCGGACGGTGCCCGACGACGTCGACACCGCCGAGCCCCGGCCCGACCACTCCCGACGCCAAACAGGCGAGAACGACCGCCCCACAGGCGCCGGCGGTCCGCGTGGCAGTGCCCGCGGCCACGCCTAGACCCGGATCGGCGGCGCCTCCTGTGAGGAGGCGCCGTGCGATCTCCTGTGCTCGTCCCAGGCCGGCGAGGACCACGCGACCCACCGGCTCGGCTACGGAGGTGAGAAGTCCCGAGCGGTGCGCTACCTCAAGCGAGGCCCATGCGCAGATGCCGATATCGATCTCGAACTCGTCGATGTGATCGACGCCGATTGCCTCGCGTAGGTGCTCAAGGGCGGCGCGATGGCGGCGATCGCCTTTGCATTTGTCCCATTTGAGCGTGCGACTGGCCTCTCGTACCGACATTCCCTCGAAATAGGTCAGAGCGAGGACCTGGCGCTCCTCCACTGCGAGCCTCTCGATCGCCACCCGTAAGCGTCGGTGACGGTCTGTCTCGAGCACCTCCTCCTCGGGTGTCGGTGTCGCTTGGCTGAGGTCATGCTTTCGCCGAAGCGGGACGGGGGCGGGCGAGCGGCTTTCACGCTCCAGGAGGTTCTGTGTACGGCGCCAAGCGCAGTGGATGATCCAGCCGGTGGGATTGTCGATCCTCTCGCCCCTGGCGATATGGCGGGCGTACTCGAGGCGGGCTTGCGCGAGCAGGTCGGCGACGTGGCGCTCTCGGAAGGTGCGTGAGAAGCGCCGGGCACGCAGCAGGCGTCTGAAACCGAGCTCGGCGTCCTTCATCTCGCGCGCTCTCAGTTCCTCGCCCGCCGGCGCTGAGCCCTCCCTGTCGCTGTACATGAATTTCCCCACTGCCCCTTCTGTCCGGCCGGTCGCTGGGCTGCCTCACTTCTCAAACGTGAGGCAGTAGGGGTTGTTGCGGACAACACAGGCCGAAGCGATGCGTATATTCGGCCACAGCCGCCTCGGCCACCCTGCGGCCTCGGAGAGAGGACCCGGTGATCCTGGTCGCTATTAACAGCTCGAGACCGACTCGGCCCAACACCGCGGTCCCTGGGAGATGCGATTGGCTGATCAGTCACCGGCGCTAATCCCGCGTTGGTGGCGATCCCACAGGGCATTCGTTGCGGTCAGCCGGAATAGACGCCGTGGCCCCACGGGACAGCGCGTCGACTAGCGCCGGAAAGGTCTCTCGGCCATTTGGCTATTCGATCTTGACAGAGCACAAATCGAATGTAGAAGAAGAATTCTAGATCAAACAAAATTACTAGGCACAGCTTGAGGAGGGAACATGGATCTGGGGCACGTTGGGGATCGTCTTGAGGGCCATGGTTTCTCAAGAGCGGCACGGCCAGTCCGACGCATTGCGAGTCAGCTATTGGTTGTTGCGTCTGTGCTGATAGTCGCGGTATTTGCCTCGAGCGCGCAGGGCGCGGAATGCACGAACACCTGGACGGGGGCGGCAGAAGGCACTTGGCAAACTGCCGCTAACTGGTCTTCGGGCAAAACGCCGTCAGCAAGCGATGTCGCCTGTATTCCCTCGGGCAAGACTGTCAACGCGACCGCAGGGACGAACCAGGCCGCAATAGTGCAGGGCGAAGGCACTTTGACGATCAAAGAAAGCACGCTTGAACTTCTGGGCACCGGCGAACCTTCCTCCATTAAAAACCTGACCGTCAAATACAGCGCCGTTCTAACCGGACCAGGCACGATCAACGTCTCCAACACTTTTGCTTGGACGAATGAAAGCACGATGTCGGGGACTGGCGCGACCGTACTGACCTCTGGCGCAACCGGCTCGGTCACGACTGGTGGTGGCTGGGCCAGGCTTAAAGAACGGCGGCTCGTCAGCGAAGGTTCCTTCGCCATGAACGAAGGGCTCATGGCACTCTCTGAAGGCGGGATCTTTGAAAACAAAGGCACCTTGACGGTCAACCATCAAGGCACCTTTGACATCTTCGACAACGGCGGAACCACTCGGCCAAAGCTTGTCAACTCTGGTGTCCTTCAAAAGACCTCTGGGACTGGCGAAACTAAAATCCAGGTGAATTTTGAAAACTCTGGCGAAATCAACGCCAAAACCGGGACCTTTCTCTTCAACCTTACGGGAGGCACCGGCTTTCTCGCCACGGGCAGCACGCTCAAGGGATCGCTTCGCTTCAAGGGCTCTTCTTTTACCGCGGACTCCTTCAACGGCAAAGAAGCCAGCCTCACGATGCGGGAAGCCTCGCTATCGGTCAACGTGGGTCAGACGGCAACGATCGGCACCCTCGCGATGGACTATCAGGCAGAACCCAAGGGTGCGGGGACGCTGGAAATCGCTAAAGCACTCAATTGGGAAAGCCAGAGCACGATGTCTGGCTCAGGGTCGACGGTCATAGGCCCTTCAGCTACTGCCACGGTCACCACCTATAACGGCTACCTTACGACTCGCACGTTGCTCAACGAAGGAACCCTCGCCCTTCAAGGTGCTGAAGGAACCATCAGGCCATCAGAAGGCGCGACGATCAAAAACGAAGCGACTCTCAATGCGAACTCCGTTGGGGCCTATGCACGCTTCCCAGGTATCGAGAACGTCGCGGGCTCCAAAACGCCGCCCGTGTTGATCAACAACGGCACGATCCAAAAGACTGTTGGGACCAATGCAACCCGGCTTGAGG
>JASLJO010000133.1 GCA_030152505.1 Solirubrobacterales bacterium
TGTAGTCGACCTCGACCCCGGCCTCGCCGAGCAGCTCGCGCGCCCGCTCCAGCGCGGCGCGGGCGACGCCGACGGCCATCGCCGCGACCAACGGCCGGGTGCCGAAGGAGGCGCTGCTCGGCAGCCCCGAGGTCGATACCAAACAGGGCTTCGGCGGGGCGATGCAGACCTTCGACAACACCCGGCCGTTGGTCGCGGCGATGGCCGTCGGCGTCGCCCGCGCCGCGCTGGAGCGGGCGCGCGAGCTGCTCGGCGAGGCCGGGGTCGAGGTCGACTACACCCTGCCGGCCCTCTCCCAGCCGGCTGCGGTCTCCCGCTACCTGGAGATGGAGGCCGACTTCGAGGCGGCACGCCTGCTGACCCTGCAGGCGGCCTGGATGGCCGACAACGGCAAGCCCAACTCGCTGCAGGCCTCGATGGCGAAGGCGAAGGCGGGGCGCACCTGCGTCGACGTCGCGCTCGGCTGCGTCGAGCTCTGCGGCGCCGCCGGCTACGGCGAGGACGAGCTGCTCGAGAAGTGGGCGCGCGACGCCAAGATCCTCGACATCTTCGAGGGCACGCAGCAGATCCAGCTGCTGATCGTGGCGCGCCAGTTACTCGGCAAGAGCTCGGCAGAACTCAGGTAGTCGGGAACTACGCGGCGGTGCGCTCGGCGGTGGCGGCGCCGAGCGCGGCTTCGCGCAGACGGTCGGGTAGGACGACCATCGCTCGGAGCCGGTCGAGAGCCATACGGTCACCGACGACCTCGACCCCCCGCTCGCCCGCCTCGCCTGCAACCAGAGCTGACAGGACATCCGCCGGCTCGCCGGCGAGCATCAGGTCCGGGTCTTCGGCCCGGCCGCGGGCGGCGGAGATCCAGCCCTCCTCGATGCGCAGCGAGTAGTCCTGCCCACCGCTGCACAGGCCGATCGTCATGCGGACGTCCGGCGACGGCTGGACGATCGTGCGGATCGCATTTGCGAGAGAGGTGGGCGGCAGGTTGACCACGTCGTCGACGCGCTCGAAGTGCATCCCCCAGCGACCCAGCTCGAGCATCGCCCGCTCCAGGTCCCAACCGACCTCGGTCAGCTCGTAGGCGACCCCGGTCGCCGGCAGGCCGAGCGTGCGGCGACTGACGATGCCGTGCCGCTCGAGATCACGCAGGCGCTTGGTGAGGACATCGGTCGGTGCGTTGCCGACGTTGCGGACGAGGTCAGAGAAGCGCAGCGGCCCCAGTGAGAGCTCGCGCACGATCAGCAACGACCAGCGCTCGCCGATGCGGTCGAGTGCGCAGGCGAGACTGCACGATTGGTCGTATTCGCGGCGTGACATCGATCCGATGGTAGCGATCGTAACGACATTAATTTGTTTTTCAAAGCATACACTTTGAAATCTGGTAGGTTCCGTGCCGAAATCGCCCCCATGTCTCGGTCCCTCGCCTCGTCAGGAGTCCCATGAACCGGATTGCCGACCTCACCTGGAAGCACCCGAAGCTCGTCCTCGCCGCGGTCGCGGTCTTCGTCGTTTTCGCCGCCGTGGCCGGCAAAGACGTCGAGAGCCATCTCAAGGCGGCGGGCTTCGCCGACTCCGCCTCGGAGAGCGAGCGGGCAACCGCCCTTCTCCATGAATCGCTCGGCTACAACCCCAACCCGGCGATCGTGCTTGTGGTGCATCAATCGGGCGGCGGCAAGCTGGACCTGAGCAGCCCCTCCGTGCGGCGCGAGGTCGACCGACTGAGCCGCGGCATGGCACAGGCGGAATACGTGGGCCACGTGGTCAACCCGCTGCGCGATCCCGGCGCGGGTGCCAAGCTGATCGCCCGCGACGGCGAATCGGTGGCCGTCGCCGGCTACCTCTCGACCACCGATATCGAGGACGCCGGGGGGATCGCCGCCGAAGAGGTCGAGCCGCTGGTCGAATCGAGCTCGCTCGACGTGCAGATGGGCGGCTTCGCGCCGGGCTTCAACGAGACCAACGACCAGACCCGCAAGGATCTGACCAAGGCAGAGTTGATCGCCTT
This sequence comes from Solirubrobacterales bacterium, assembly GCA_030152505.1. Lineage (GTDB taxonomy): Bacteria > Actinomycetota > Thermoleophilia > Solirubrobacterales > 70-9 > VRUE01. The sequence continues at coordinate 2,000 of JASLJO010000133.1, forward strand.
CCCGATCCTCGCCCTGCTGCTGCTGTTCGTCTTCCGCGGCGTCATCGCCGCGTCGATTCCGCTGTTGATCGGCATCGTCTCGATCATCGGCACGCTGATGGTCCTGCGAATCATGTCGAGCTTCACCGATACCTCCCTCTTCGCCCTCAACATCGCAACCGGGCTGAGTCTCGGCTTGGCGGTCGACTACGCGTTGCTGCTGGTCTCGCGCTACCGCGAGGAGATAGGGCGCGGCGGTGCGTCGCGGGAGGCGCACCGCCGCACCGTCCAGACGGCCGGCCGCACCGCGGTCTTCTCCGGCCTCACGGTGGCCGCTGCGCTTGCCGCCCTGGTCCTCATGCCGCAGCGCTTCCTCTACTCGATGGCGGTCGCCGGAGCCTCTGTCGCGATCCTCTCTTCGCTGATCGCGATCCTCGTCGTTCCCTCGCTGCTGGCTCTGCTGGGCACGCGCATCGATGCCCTTTCGATCCGCCGGGGGCCGGCGGTGTCCGATACCTCCGACGGGTGGTACCGCCTCGCCCGCGGCGTCATGCACCGCCCGGTCGGCGTCGCGCTCGCCAGCTCAGCGCTACTGCTGGCCGCGGCGGCACCGCTGCTGTGGACGACGCTGACCGGTCCCAGTTCCGAGGCCGTACCGCCCGGGCAGCCTTCCTATGACGCATATCAGTACCTCGATGCCCACTACTCGCGGGATGTCACCGAAGCGGTCACCGTCACCGTCGACGGGCGGGCGAGCAACGCGCAACTGACTGGATTCCAGCGCCGGATCGAAGCGGTGGGCGGGATTGCTGGCGGGGCTCCCTTCGTCCGCGCTTCGAAGGACGTCGCCTTCGCCAACTTCGCCCCCTCCGAACAGGCACTCCACGCCGGCTCCCAGGACGCGGTGCACTCGATCCGCGATCTGCCTCCGCCGGGGGCCAGCACCACCCTCGTGTCCGGCAATACCGCCGGCTTCATCGACCAGAAGCAGAGCCTGCTCGACCACGCGCCGCTGGTCGTCGGGATCATCGCCCTAACCACGCTCGTCCTCCTCTTCCTGCTCACCGGCTCGGTGCTGCTGCCGGTGAAGACGCTGTTGATGAACTCGCTGACCCTCGGCGCGACCCTCGGCATCCTCGTGCTCGCCTTTCAGGAGGGCTGGCTGGCGAGCCCGCTCGACTACACCGGTCCGAACGCGATCGAGGTGACCAGCCTGGTCTTCCTCTTCGCCGTGATCTTCGGCCTCGCCACCGACTACGCCGTGCTGGTGATGGCGCGGATCAAAGAGCGTCGTGATGCGGGCGACACCAACGAGGAGGCCGTCGCCACCGGCATCGCCCGCACGGGTCGCGTAATCACGGCCGCGGCGCTGGCGATCGCCATCGTCTTCCTCGCCTTCAGCGTCAGCACCGTCTTCTTCGTAAAGCAGATCGCGATCGGCATGGCGGTTGGCGTGATGCTCGACGCCACCGTCGTCCGCGCCCTGCTCGTCCCCTCCCTGATGCGTCTCTTCGGCGAGTGGAACTGGTGGGCGCCCAAGCCGCTGCGCCGCATCTACCTCCGCCTGCGCTTCTCCGACGCCTGAACCCACGTCAACTCCCAAGCGTGGTCGAGGTTTGAATCGCTGAGCGGATCAAACCTCGACCACGCCGGCTGCTAGTCGCCTATTCGCACTCTGCGGCAGACTGCGCGCGGTGAACTTCGTCGAGGACGTGATGGAGCGCTCGCCGGCCTCGCGGCTGGGGATCGTGGCGATCGACGCCGAGGGCAACAGGCGGGACTGGCACTTCGGCGAGCTGATCGCCCGCTCGGCGGGACTTTCGGGAGCGTTTGCGGCGCGGGGGGTGAGGCGCGGGGACGTGGTGATGACCCTGCTCGGCAACCGGATCGAGTGGGCGCTGGCCCTGCTCGCCTGCTGGCGCATGGGCGCCGTTGCCCTGCCCTGCAGCCCGCAGCTGCGGCGTCACGATCTCGAGCTGCGGGCGAGCGCCGCGGCGCCGGCGCTCTGCGTCGGCGAAGAGGGGCTGCTCGGCGAGCTGCCGGACGGGGTCCCCGCAATGACCCTGGAGGAGGTTGCCGCCGCGCTCGACGAGGACCGTGCTCAGGAGACGCCCGCGGCAATCGAGGACATGGACGCCGAGGACCCGGCGCTGATCGTCTTCACCTCGGGCACGACCGGCGAGCCGCGCGGTGTCGTCCACCCCTACCGCTACCTGAGCGGACAGCGCTCCCAGGCCGAGCACTGGCTCGCCTCGCGCCCGGGAGAGCTGGTCTGGTGCACGACCGCCCCCGGCTGGTCGAAGTCGGCGCGCAACGTCTTCCTCGCCCCGTGGCTGACCGGCGCCGCAGCGACGATCCACGACGGTCGCTTCGATCCGGCTGAGCGGCTCGACCTGGCCGAGGCGCTCGGCGTCGACGTCCTCTGCCAGGCGCCGACCGAGTACCGCATGCTGGCCAAGCGCACCGCCCTGCGCCCCCTCCCCGCCCTGCGGCGCATGGTCTCCGCCGGCGAGGCGCTCGAGGCCGAGACCGTGGCGGTCTTCCGCGAGGCGATGGGACTCGAGCCGGCCGACGGATACGGGCAGACCGAGACCGGCCACGTCTCCGGCAACCTCGAAGGTGAACCGGTACGGCCCGGCTCGATGGGCAAGCCACTGCCGGGCATCGAGGTACGGGTCCTCGACGGCGAACTACAGCTCCACGCGTCCACCTCCCCCACCTTCTTCTCCCGCTACCTCGATGGCGAGCGCTTCGAGGGCGAGTGGTGGCCGACCGGCGACCTGGTCCGCCAGGAGGAGGATGGCCACCTCTGGTTCCAGGGCCGCGGCGACGACGTGATCCTCTCCTCCGGCTACCGGATCGGACCGGTCGAGGTCGAGTCGGCCCTGCTCGCCCACCCGGCCGTCGCCGAGGCCGCGGCCGTCGCCGCCCCCGACCCCGAGCGCGGCGCCGTCGTGCGGGCGATCGTCGTCACCCGTGACCGCGAGCCGAGCGCAGAGCTGGCGCGCGAGCTTCAGGAGCACTGCAAGCGCGAGACCGCCCCCTACAAGTTCCCCCGCATCGTCGAGTTTGCCACCGAGCTGCCCAAGACCCACAGCGGCAAGATCAAGCGGGCGGCGCTCCGCTAGACGCCCGGAAACCAAGCAGGTCGGGGGACGCAGGGAGGATCGGTGAGGGAGCGCACTGCAGTGGGTGACCGAACCGACCGGACCGAGGACCCCGAGATGCGCCGGTTCCCGGGCGTCTAGGCCGTTTCGGCGAAAGCCTCGTCGAGGCCGACGGGCCGACCGAGGTGGAAGCCCTGGGCCATGTCGACGCCGTATTCGCGCAGCATCTCGGTCGTCTGGTCGTCCTGGACGTACTCGGCGATCGTCGTCTTGCCGAGGCCGCGGGCAATCTGGACGATCGCCTTGACCGTGAGCTGGTCGGCGTCTGAGCGAGGCATGTCGCGGACGAAGGAGCCATCGATCTTGATCAGGTCGAAGGGGATCCGCTTGAGGTAGTGGAAGGGACCGAAGCCGGCGCCGTAGTCGTCGATCGCCACCTGGCAACCGAAGTCGGTGAGCCGGTCGGCGAAGCCCGAAGCGGCGTCGTAGTCGTAGACGTTGGCGGTCTCGGTGATCTCGAACGTGCAACACGAGGGGTCGGCGCCGCCTTCGTCGAGCCGCCGCTCGATGAACTCGAGCACCGAGACGTCAGTCAGCGAGGCGCCCGAGAGGTTGACGTGCAGCGAGAGCGGCGCGCCCTGGGCTTCACGCTCGGCGAGCAGCTCCAGCGCCCGGCCGACAACCCAGCGGTCGAGCTCCTGGACCATGCCCGAGCGCTCCGCCGCCTCGATGAAGGAGGCGGCCGGCAGCAGCTCGCCCTCCTCGCTTGTCATCCGCAGGAGCAGCTCGTAGCGCTCGACCTCGCCGGAGGCGAGGCTGCGGATCGGCTGCGTGTGGAGGCTGAGACGTTCCTCGGTGAGTGCGTCGCGGATCCGCGCCGCGGTGGTCTGGCGTCGCTTCGGGCCCTGCTTCGGCTCACTCGGATCGCGGAACAGGGCGATCTGGTTGCGACCCCCCTCCTTCGCCCGGTACATCGCTTGGTCGGCTCCCGCGAGCACCGCCTCCGCACCACCGAGGCCACCACCGAACATGGTGATGCCGACACTGATCGTCGTGCTCGCCGGCTCCGCCGCCATCCGCTCGCCTTCGGCGACCTGTGTGCGCAGGTCTTCGCCCAGCGCCAGGGCGCCCGCGGTGTCGGCCTGCGGCATCAGCACCGCGAACTCGTCGCCGGAGAGACGGGCGACGATGTCGGTGGCGCGGACCCGTTCGCGCAGCGTCTCGGCGACCTGGCGGATCAGGTTGTCGCCGGCCTGGTGGCCGAGCGCGTCATTGACTGCCTTGAGCCCGTCGATGTCGACGATCATCACCGCGCCCTGGCCGCCGTAGCGGGCGCTGAAGGAGACGTACTGGTCGAGCTCGGCGCGGAAGCGGCGCCGATCGAGCAATCCGGTCAACGAGTCATGGTCGGCGAGGTAGCGCAGCTCGGCCTCAGTGCGATCGGCCTTCCGCAACCGCGCCAGGACGACCTTACGGTCCTCCTCGTCGAGCTTTGCCAGCACGGCCTCGATCGCCGGCTCGCTCTGCGCTGCAAGTCGTTCCTCGCTCACCGGCGAAAGGTAGACGCACCGGGGCCCTGATTTCCCCTGGGAAACGCCGAATTCGCAGATTGCAACCCACTTTCGTCGACCCCTCCCAACCAATAGTTGGCCTGGCTCCCGCGCGGGTAGTGTGGGTGCATGGCCAACCGCTTGGCGCAGGAGACCAGTCCATACCTGCTTCAGCACCGCGACAACCCGGTCGAGTGGTATCCCTGGGGCGAGGAGGCGCTGAAGCGGGCCCGCGAGCTCGACCGGCCGATCCTGCTCTCGGTCGGGTATTCGGCCTGCCACTGGTGTCACGTGATGGAGCGCGAGTCCTTCGAGGATCCGGGGACCGCCGCCTATATGAATGAGCACTTCGTCAGCGTCAAGGTCGACCGCGAGGAGCGCCCCGACGTCGATGCCCTCTATATGGAGGCGGTGCAGGCGATGAGCGGCCACGGCGGCTGGCCGATGACGGTCTTCTGCGATCCGGACGGCGTGCCCTTCTACGGCGGCACCTACTTCCCACCCGATGAGAGCCGTGGGATGCCGAGTTTCCGCATGGTGATGGAAGCTGTCCTCGACGCCTTCGAGAGCCGGCGGGACGAGCTGCGCGAGCGGGCGCCTGAGACCCGGGCGCAGCTGGGGGCGATCGGTACGATCGAGCCTTCGGGGGAGGCGCCCAGCGCGAAGCTGCTGGAGGCGGCGGTCGCCACCCTGACGGCAGGGGCGGACATGGAGCGCGGCGGCTTCGGCGGCGCACCAAAGTTCCCCCCTGCGTCGACGTTGGAGCTGCTGCTCGCCCGCGGCATCGCGGCGCCCGTGGAGCGGACGCTGGACGCGATGATGTCCGGCGGCATCTACGACCAGATCGGCGGCGGCTTTGCCCGCTACTCGGTCGACGCGAGCTGGCTCGTCCCCCACTTCGAGAAGATGCTCTACGACAACGCCCAACTGGCGCGCGCCTACCTGCACGGTTGGCAGGCACTGGGCCACGAGCGCTACCGGCGGGTCTGCGAGGAGACGCTCGACTGGGCGCTGCGCGAGATGCGCGGCCCCGAGGGCGGCTTCTACTCGGCGCTCGACGCCGACTCCGAGGGTGAAGAGGGTCGCTTCTACGTCTGGACGCCGGCGGAGATCCGGGCCGTGCTGGGCGACCGCGCCGATGCGATCGCCGCCTTCTATGGGGTCACCGAGGTCGGCAACTTCGAGGGCGGCAACATCCTCCACCTGGCCGGCGGGGCGACGGCAGCCGAGCCAGAGGGCCTGGCCGAGGCACGGCGGGCGCTGTACGAGGCGCGGGCGGAGCGGGTGCGGCCCGGCCTGGACGACAAGCGCCTCGCCTCCTGGAACGCGTTGATGCTGGCTGCCTTGGCCGAGGCCGGCGCGGCGCTGGGACGCGATGACTACCTCGACGCCGCGCGCGGTTGCGCCGAGTTCGTCCTGCGCGATCTGCGCGACTCCGACGGCCGCCTGCTGCGCACCTACAAGGACGGCGAGGGGCGCCTCAACGGCTATCTGGAGGACCACGCATTCCTGCTCGAAGCGCTTCTGACGCTGTATGAGGCGACGTTCGAGCGGCGCTCGTTCGATGAGGCACGGGCGCTCGCCGAGACCATGATCGCCCGCTTCGGCGACCCTGAGCGCGGCGGCTTCTACTCGACCTCCGACGACCACGAGGAGCTGATCGCGCGCCGCAAGGAGATCGGCGACCACCCGATCCCCTCCGGCAACTCCGCCGCCGCGCTGGGACTCTTGCGTCTGGAGGCGCTAACGGGCGAGCGCTCCTATGGCGAGCAGGCCGAAGGGGTGCTGCGCCTTTTCGCCAAGGCGGCGCCGCGCCGGCCCGACGCCTTCGCCCACCTGCTGCGCGCCCTCGACTTCCAGCTCGCCCCGACCAGTGAGGTGGCGCTGATCGGCGACGACCTCGCTGACCTGGCAGCGGTCGTCCGCTCCGGCCACCGCCCGCATCTGGTCCTCGCCGGCGGAGCCGAGGGCAGCGACACGCCGCCCCTCCTCGCCGATCGCCCGCGGGTCGACGACAGAGCGACGGCCTATGTCTGCGAGGGCTTCTCCTGCCAGGCGCCCGTGACCACTCCGGAACACCTTGCTGATCAGCTCTGAAAGGATGCACTGAATGAAAGGCTCACTGTTCACGTTCGCCGCCGGACGCCGAGCCAAGTGGGTCGTCTTCGCTGCCTGGTTCCTGGCGATCTTCATCGCGGCGGGCCCCGCCGAACTGCCAAGCAAGTTCGAAGACGCCGAAAGCAACGAGGCGACCTCCTATCTGCCCGGCTCGGCCGAATCGACCAAGGCGCTGGACGCGACCGAAGCCCTGCAGAAGGGCGAAATCGCCCCCGCCGTGATCATCTACCGGCGCGAGTCCGGGCTGACCGCGGCTGACCGGCAGACGATCGAAGAAGACGTCAAGAAGATGACCGGGAAGCGCTTCCCCGGCGTCATCCCCGATGGCGAAACGGCGGCGGCAGGCGGCAGGGGCGGCTCCAAGGAAGCATCGACTGCGGCGAAGGGCCTTCCGGCCGGCTGCGGGGGGCCGACGACGACGATCCCCGGCCAACCCGCCGACTACGCACCTTTCGTCGGCCCGGTCTGCTCGCCCGACGGCAAGGCGGCGATCGTCACCGCCTATATCAAGGCCGAAGGCGAGGGCGAACGGATCGTCGACCCGGTCAAGTACTGGCGCGACCAGCTCTCCAGCGAAAACGGCGGCCTGGAAGCGAAGATCACCGGCGGCGCCGGCTTCTCCGCCGACGCGATCGAAGTCTTTGAAGGCATCAACGGCACCCTGCTGCTGGCCGCGCTCAGCCTGGTGATCTTCCTGTTGATCGTCATCTACCGCTCGCCGATGTTCTTCTTCATCCCCCTTGCTGCCGTGGTGTTCGCCGAGATCCTCTCGCGCTCGATCGGCTACGGGGTTTCCGAGCTGGGGGTGACGATCAACGGCCAGTCGAGCTCGATCATGTCGGTGCTGGTGCTGGGCGCAGGGACCGACTATGCGCTGCTGCTCGTCGCCCGCTACCGCGAGGAGCTCCACCACACCGAGGACAGGCACGAGGCGATGCGCACGGCGCTCTCCTCGGCCGGGCCGGCAATCTTCGCCTCCGCGGCAACCGTGATCGCGGCGCTGCTCTGCCTGACCATCGCCAAGGTGAACGGCACCGCCGGCCTCGGTCCGATCGCCGCGATCGGCATCGCCTGCGCGGCGCTCTCGATGCTCACCCTGCTGCCCGCCCTGCTGACGATCTTCGGCCGCCGCGCCTTCTGGCCCTTCGTGCCGCACACGCCGCAGACGGCGCCCACCGGCGACGGCGTCTCCGAACGGGCGCAGCGGCGGATCGTCGAGGGATCGGCGCTGGGAGCGCTCGTCCGGGTCATCCTCGCCTGCCTGCTGGTCCTCATCCTGCTGCCGCTGGTGCTGATCAACTGGATCCTGCGCCGACTCAGCGGCCGCCGCATCCCCTCGCTGATCGTCGGCCCGCTCGACCGGGCGATCTTCACGCCTTACGAGTTGCGCCGAACCAGGCTCGAGCATGCCGCCGACGCCACCCATGGGTTCTGGGCACGACTCGGCAACCGCATCGCCGTCTCGCCGACGCGGGTCATGGGCGGTTCGCTCGTCGTCCTGCTGATCCTCTGCGGCGGCTTCGCCTTCTTCTCCACCGAACTGACCAGCGAAGACAGCTACCGCACCGAAGTCGAATCGGTCGAAGGCCAGCACCTGCTCGACAAGAGCTTCCCCTCGGGCACCACCGCGCTCACCGACGTCGTCGTCGAGAACCGGGCCGACGTGCAGGCCGTGCGGAGTGCGGTCGCTGAAGTCGAAGGAGTCGAGGCCGTCTCGCCGCCGGTCTCCGAAGGTCCACCCGGAACCCTGGTCCAGGCGACCCTGGAACCCAACCCCTATTCGACCGAGGCCTTCGACCTGGTCGAACCGATACGCGAAGCGGCGCATCGGGTCGCGCCGAGCACGCTGATCGGTGGGCCCACCGCGGTCGAATTCGATGTCAGGGACGCCGCCGGCCGGGACTCGCTCGTGATCCCGCCGATCATCCTCCTGGTCGTGCTGCTGATCCTGATAGCCCTGCTGCGCGCGGTGGTGGCACCGCTGATCCTGATCGGCACGGTGATCCTCAGCTTCCTCGCCGCGCTCGGCGTCGGCTACTTCGTCATCGACGTGATCTTCGGCTTCCCCGGCTCGGACCCGTCGATGCCGCTCTTCGCCTTCGTCTTCCTCGTCGCCCTGGGGGTCGACTACAACATCTTCCTGATCGCCCGCGCCCGCGAGGAGACGATCAGGCACGGCTCCGAACAGGGCATCCTGCGCGCCCTCGCCGTCACCGGCGCGGTCATCACCAGCGCCGGCATCGTCCTCGCCGGCACCTTCTCGGTGCTCGCCGTCCTCCCCCTCACCTTCCTCACCGAGCTCGGCTTCGTCGTCGCCTTCGGCGTCCTGCTCGACACCTTCCTCGTCCGCAGCGTCCTCGTCCCCGCCATAGCCCTGACCGTGGGCGACGTCTTCGGGTGGCCCTCAGCTCTTTCCATGGGAGGACGCGCACCCGGACCCTCTGGCGAGGCCGAGCCCGAGCTGTCCCGCCCTTAAACGTCTCCTCGCGCCACGAGCGTCAGAGCACGGGCAGGAAGTTCTCGATCTCGTACGGCGTGACCTGGACGCGGTAGTCGTCCCATTCCTGCCGCTTGATCTCGATGAAGCGGCGGAAGGTGTGCTCGCCCAGGGTGCGCAGGACCAGCTCGGAGTCGGCGGCGATGTCGATCGCCTCGCCGAGCGTCTCCGGCAACTGCTCGATGCCGCGCTGGGAGCGCTCCTCCGGCGAGAGGTGGTAGAGGTTCTGCTCCATCGGCTCAGGAAGCTCGTAGCCCTTCTCGATCCCTTCCAGTCCCGCCTGCAGCATCGCGGCGAAGCAGAGGTAGGGGTTGCAGGCGGGGTCCGGGCAGCGCAGCTCGGCCCGCGTCGCCCCCTCCTTGCCGGGGTGGTAGAGCGGCACCCGGATCAGGGCGGAGCGGTTGCGGCGTGACCAGGCCAGGTAGACGGGGGCCTCGAAGCCGGGGACGAGCCGCTTGTAGGAGTTGACCCACTGGGCGAAGAGCGGTGAGATCTCGCGCGCGTGGCGCAGCTGGCCGGCGATGAAGGCCTTCGCCGTGGCCGAGAGGTAGTACTGGTCCTCGGGGTCGAAGAAGGCGTTTCTTCCGTCCTTGCTCAGCGACTGGTGGACGTGCATTCCGGAGCCGTTCTCGCCGAACAGCGGCTTCGGCATGAAGGTCGCGTGCCAGCCGTATTTCATCGCATACTCCTTGACCACGATGCGGTAGGTCATGCAGTCGTCGGACATCCGCAGCGCGTCCTTGTAGCGCATGTCGACCTCGTGCTGGGAGGGGCCGACCTCGTGGTGGGCGTACTCGACGTG